>JAOPWK010000042.1 GCA_025965735.1 Frankiales bacterium | reverse complement strand
GACTGCCGCGCCCGGGTCGGCCGCGGCGACCCTGTCTGGTACCTCGTGCCGGACGGCGTGGTGCAGTACATCGAGAAGCGCTCCCTCTACAAGGAGCCTGCCGCATGACCACCTCCACCGAGGCCGGTCGCGTGAGCCGCCGCGCGGAGCTGCGCCGCCGCCGCCGGCGCAACCGCGTCCGCCTGGTCGCGCTGCTCGTGACGCTCGCCGCGGTCGCGGCGGTGCTGTTCGCCGTCTACCTCGCCAAGAACGCGCCCGCTGCGCCCGGCTCGGAACGGGAGGAGGTGCGCACCCAGCGCACGCTGCTGGTGCAGGTGCAGGGGGCGAACGGCTCGGCCGCAGCCAGCGCCCTGCTCGCGCACGACCCGGAGCAGAGGACCGGCGCAGCCCTGCTCGTCCCGCCGCAGGTGCTGGTCACCGTGCCGGGGCGTGAGCAGCTGCAGTTCGGCCGGGCGCTGGCGACCGTGCCGCCGCAGGGCTCGCGCGACGCGCTGTCCGACCTCATCGGCGTGACCGTCGACGACGGCTGGGTGCTGACGACGCAGGTGCTCACCGCCCTGGTGGACGCCCTGGGCGGGATCCCCGTCGACGTGGACGTGCCGGTGGTGCAGGGGCAGACCGTCCTGCTCAGCCCCGGCGCGCAGAACCTCAACGGCGCGCAGGCGGCGCAGTTCCTGCTCTACCTCGGACCCGAGGAGCAGGAGCAGGCCAGGCTGGCCCGGCTGCAGGAGGTGCTGGACGGTCTCATCAACGTGCTGCCGCGCACCAGGGAGGAGCTGACGGCGCAGCTCGCGACGCTCGGCCCGCGATCGGTCTCGACGTACGAGGAGCCGTCCGCGCTGGCCGACTTCCTGCTGGGCCTGGCCGCGGACGACGAGGCCGGGCAGCTGCAGTACGACTCGCTGCCGGTCATCCCGATCGACCCGGGCGGTGGCGTCCAGGCATTCCGCGTCGACGTGCCCCGCCTGACGGCGGTCGTGGACCGGCTGCTGGCCGACTCCGTGCCGGCCGGCGTGCGCGAGGGCGGCAACCGGGTGCTGGTCCTGAACGGCGTCGGCACACCCGGACTTGGCGAGCGGGTGCGGGCCAAGCTGGCTCCCGCCGGCTTCGTCTTCGTCGGCTCGCGCAACGCCGACCGGTTCGGCTACCCGACGACGCAGGTCATCGTCCCGCAGGCGACGTCGGAGGCGCAGGCGCTGGGGGAGCGGGTGGCTCAGGCCATCGGCGTCCCGGCGACCAGCGTGGTGACGCAGGAGTTCGGGACGGTGGCCGACGTCATCGTCCTCGTCGGAGCCGACTTCACGCCGTGAGCCGCCGGTAGGCTGAAGGTCCCCGACGAGAAGAGAAGACGTGCCGGCCTCCGAGCGCGCCGTCGAGCTGGGGCTGGCCGCCGCACAGGCTGCCGCCGACAAGCTCGCCAGCGACATCCTGCTGCTCGACGTCAGCGAGCAGCTGGTCATCACCGACGTGTTCCTGCTGGCCTCCGCGCCCAGCGACCGTCAGGTCAAGGCCGTCGTTGACGAGATCGAGGACCGGCTGCGCGACCTGGGCGCGAAGCCGGTGCGCCGAGAGGGTGCGCAGGAGGCCCGCTGGGTCCTGCTCGACTTCGTCGACATCGTGGTCCACGTCCAGCACGAGGAGGAGCGCGTCTTCTACGCCCTCGAGCGCCTGTGGAAGGACTGCCCGACGATCCCGTTCGTCGACCGGGACGCCGAGCGCGCTGCCGGCCGGCCCGCCTCCTGAGCCCGCGCCGGCTGGTCCTGCTGCGGCACGGACGCACCGCCGACAACGCCTCCGGCCGGATCCAGGGCCAGCTCGACACCCCGCTGGACGACGTCGGCCGGGGGCAGGCTGCGGCCGCTGCCGAGGCGCTCGCTGATCTCCAGCCGGCGGTGGTGGTCACCAGCGACCTGGTACGGGCTTCTGACACGGCGCAGGCGCTCGGTGGCGCTGCGCTGGTCGACCCCCGGCTGCGTGAGCTCGAGCTCGGTGCGTGGCAGGGGCTGACCTCGGAGGAGGCGCGCGAGCGCTTCCCGGACGAGCACGCCGCCTGGCGCGCCGGGGAGGACGTCCCGCGCGGCGGCGGTGAGACCTACCGGCAGGCCGGTGAGCGTGCTGCGGCGTGCCTGCTGGAGCACCTGCCGGCGCAGGGCACGCTGCTCGCCGTCACCCACGGCGGTACCGCACGTGCTGCCCTGGGCGTGCTGCTGGAGCTGCCGCCCGCCTCGTGGGCGCGCCTGGTGCCGCTCGGCAACGCCTGCTGGTCCGTCCTCGTCGAGGGCGACGTCGGCTGGCGGCTGGAGCGGCACAACGCCTCCGCGGGGCCGCTGCTGGGCGCGCGGGACGTGGGAGCCGCGCCGATGAGCCCGGACGTCGAACCTGTAAGGTGACTGCGCAACACCGCGGGGCTGTGGCGCAGCTGGTAGCGCACCACACTGGCAGTGTGGGGGTCAGGGGTTCGAGTCCCCTCAGCTCCACCCCGGTTGACCTGGGCGTTCCCCTTCCGAGGGGGGCGCCCAGAGTCGTTCGTGGTGCCAGCGTGGTGGCCATTGGTGCCACGTGGTGCCGATCAGCCCCACAGCGCAGTGCCCATCTTGGCCGCGGCCTCCTTGGCCAGCGCCGGCATGACGTGGCTGTAGGTGTCGGTGGTGGTGCGCATCTGCGCGTGGCCCAGCAGTTCCATGACCACGCGCGGGTGGACGCCTTCCGACAGCAGCAGCGTCGCCGCGGTGTGCCGGCCGTCGTGCAGCCGCACCTCGCGCACCTCCGCCCGCTTCAGCAGCGCCTTCCAGGCTTCCCAGTCCGACCGCTTGTCCAGCGGCCAGCCGTTCACCTGAGCGAAGACCAGGTCGTGCTCCTCCCGCAGCGAGCCGGCGGCTTCCCGCTCCTCGAGCTGCACGACGCGGTGGCGACGGAGCGCCTCGACCAGCTGCGCCGGAAGGGCAAGGGTGCGGCGGCTGCGCTCGGCCTTGGGCTCCTCGTACACGAGTCCCTTGCCGGCCACCCGGTGCAGGCCGCGGCGGACGGTGAGCGTGCCCACGTCGAGGTCGATGTCGGACCAGCGGAGCCCGACGGCGTGGACTGGCGCAGCCCGACGGCCAGCGCGACCGTCCAGCGGGCCGCGTTGCGGCCCTGCTCAGCGGCCCGCAGCACGCGCCGGGCCTCATCGACGGTCAGCGGCAGTGCGGTCGTGGGGCGCTTCACCGCGGGCGGGTCGACGAGCGTTGCGACGTTGCGGGCACTCTTCCCGCGTTGCATGGCAACGCGCAGCGCGCGCGACAGCACCCGGTGCAGGCGTAGGACGGTCGCCGGGGACAGGCCCTTGTCCTCGAGCAGCGAGCCGTACGACGCGAACGGCTTGGCCACCCGGTGCCCCGCGAAGTCTGTCTTCCACGCCAGCACAACGGCGGTGGTGGCGGCGACGAGGTGCGAGGAGCGTCAGGAGCTCCTAACCGGAGGTCCTCATGATCCAAGCCGAGCTCGCTAACCCTTGGCAGCAACTCGATCCGACGCAGTACGCCGCGATGAGCTTCCTGGCCCGCTACCGCGGGGCGACTCTGCGCGCCTGCACCCAGGATTTGCGCTACTTCCTGCGCTGGTGCGCTGAGCGCGACGTCGAGCCGCTGCTTGCCGAACGGCCGCATCTGGAGCTGTACCTGCGTTGGATGGAGCAGCGGGGCCTGGCGCCCGCGACGATCGGCCGGCGCTTCACTACCGTCGCGGGCTTCTACCGGTACGCCGTCATCGACGGCCGTCTCCAGAAGGACCCGTCGCTCGCGGTCACGCGCCCGCGGGTGCCGTGGGAGGGCCAGCGCCGCACCGTGTTGCACCCGTTGGAGTACGCGGCGCTGCTGACCGCAGCGCGACGCGATAGCGCCGGCTCGCACGCCCTGGTCGCGCTGCTCGGGATGATCGGGCTGCGCGTCGGGGAGGCGACCGGGATCAACATCACCGACCTGCGTAGCCAGTCCGGCTACGAGCTTCTGACGATCATGGGCAAGGGTGCGAAGTTGGCCGCGATCCCCCTCCCGGTACCGGTGCTGCGGGCCGTCCGCGACGCCATCGGCGGCCGCGCTGCCGGGCCGCTGCTGCTCAACCGGAACGGCGAGCGCCTGAGCCGGCAGGCCGCCGCCGGCCAGCTCAGTCGACTCGCCCGCACCGCCGGGCTCACCCAGCACCTGAGCCCGCACACGCTGCGCCGCACCTTCTGCACCGCCGGGCTCGTCAGCGGCGTCCCGCTGCGCGACATGCAGTACGCCATGCGGCACGCCGACAGCCGCACCACCCCGCTACGACATGGCCCGGGCGAACCTTGATCGGCACGCCGCCCACGCCGTCGCCGCCCACCTCGCAGGAATGAGCGCCGACTGACGGACTGACCCACTCCGGCAGTGAGTGGTACCGTTTCCCGTACCGGAGGAGGTGCCGCTGTGGCAATCACCGCAAGCGAAGCGCGCAAGAACCTGTTCCCACTCATCGAGCAGGTCAACGACGACCACACCGCCGTCGAGATCACCTCCAAGCGCGGCAGCGCCGTGCTGATGTCCCGCGCCGACTACGACGCTCTGCAGGAGACGGCGTACCTGCTGCGCGCGCCAGCCAACGCCCGTCGACTCCTGGAAAGCCTGGACCAGGCACGCGCGGGTCAGCGCGAGGTGCACGAGCTCTCGCCCTCGTGAGGATCGTCTTCACCCCGCACGGCTGGGAGGACTACACCCACTGGCAGACCGCCGACCGGACGATGATCAAGCGCATCAACCGACTCATCGACGCTGCGCGACGCGAGCCCTCCACCGGCATCGGCAAGCCCGAGCAGCTCAGACACGCGCTCGCCGGCGCCTGGTCCCGACGCATCACCGAGGAACACCGCCTTGTCTACCTCGTCGACGGCGACGACCTCGTCATCCTGCAGGCACGCTTCCACTACGAGTAACCCAACGCAGTCGTTTCCGCGGAAACGACTTGTCCACAGGGTCGCGGAAACCGGCATTACCTTCGGTTCGTGACTTCGCCGGGGACGTTGTACGAACTCTCAACGAGTCGAGGCTTCGCCTACATCCAAGTGATGCAGCGTGTCCCTCAGTACGGGACGCTGGTCAGAGTGCTTCGTGAAGTTCATGACGAGCGACCGGAGAACATCGAAGCGGTGGCCGCGGGCGAGGACGCGTTCTTCGTCTTCTTCCCAGTCGGCGCGGCAGCGCGGCAGCACATCGTTCAGCGGGCAGGTCGGGCATCGCTGCCGCCGCATGCGCAGGCGTTTCCGCGACTGCGGGCACGGGGCGCCATCTCCGTCGACGGCACGGTCGAGAACTGGTGGATTTGGGACAGCACCGGGAAGCGGATGGTGGACGAGCTGTCGCCCTCGGAGCGCCGACTCTCAAGCGCAGAGGTTCTGAATGACACAGCACTCATCAGCCGCATCGAGACGCGTTGGTCACCCGAGGACACCGCCTGACCGACCGCAGACAGGTGCCGCGCCATCGGCCCCCTAGGGCGTGTCTCACCTGTTGAGCGGCGCTGAGGGTTGAGTGTCGGTGGAAGTCGAGGACTGCGATGTTGACCGATGCTCAGTGGACGCGGACGGAACTGCTGCTGCCGCCGCTGAAAGGGCCCATGGGTAAGCCTTTCCTGCCGCACCGGCCGGTGATCGAGGGCTGCATCTACCGGCTCAAGGGCGGGATCCCGTGGCGCATGCTGCCGCGCGAGTACGGCGCGTGGCAGACGGTGCACCGGCGGCACCAGCGGTGGTCGCAGGACGGGACATGGGACCGGATCCCGGCCGAGCTGCAGGCGCAGGCCGAGACCGCTGGGGAGATCGACTGGCAGATCTCGGTCGACTCCACGATCAGCCGGGTGCACCAGCACGGCGCGGCTGCGGCGAGGTGCTCGTCGGGGCCGTCGTCGCACACATGGGGCGGGTGGAATCACAAGGATCAGCCGCTTCGTGAGGACGAAACGGACGGTCACGGCATCGGTCGGTCGCGCGGCGGGTTGACCAGCAAGACCCACGCTCTGGTCGACGGCAAGGGCCGGTTGCTGGTCTGCATCATCAGTCCCGGACAAGCTGGGGACTCGCCTGTTCTGCCTCTGTTGCTGGCCGAGTTGCGCGTCAACAGTCACCTGGCCCCGGCCGGCCGCGCACCACGCCTGTGTCGCTGCGCGGCGACAAGGCGTACTCCTCCCGCGGCCACCGGGCACTGCTCCGCAGCCGGGGGATCAAGGCGCTGATCCCTGAGCCCGCCGACCAGATCGGCCACCGTGAGCGCAAGGGCGCCGCTGGAGGCCGCCCCGTCGGACTGGACGTTGAGGACTACAAGCAGCGCAACGTCGTCGAGCGCTTCTTCAACCGACTGAAGAACTGGCGAGGCATCGCCAGCCGCTACGACAAGCTCGCAGCAGCGCCTCCGTCGCGGCGGTCACCGCGTCGACCGCCTTCGTGGCGATCCGCGGCCGCTGACACGGCGAAGGCCGGCGAGATCGCTCGCCGGCCCGTCGTCAGGTGGTGCTCCTAGCTGGCCAGCACGTCCTGGCGCAGCCCCTCCACGAGGCCGAGGGCCTCGAGCAGCTCGCGGGCATCGCCCGCGTCGGTCGCGTACCCGCACACGGTCAGCGCCGCCCGGCGCAGGTCGTTGCGGGACAGCCCCGTGGCGAGGTCCTGAGTGTCGTTCGTGTCGTCCGTCATGCTCGTCTCCGTCGTCTCGGGTGCACCTCGTGCAACCCGCAGAGGGCCCCGCGTCATCCCGTCGCAGGGAGCCGCAAGGCCCCTGCCCGTACCGTCGCCGTCATGACCACACCCGCTGCGCGTGACCTCGACGTCGTCGTCTTCGGCGCCACCGGCTTCGTCGGCAAGCTGCTGGCCGCCCACCTCGCCGAGCACGCGCCGGAGGGCGTGACCGTCGGGCTGGCCGGCCGCTCCGCGGAGCGCCTCGAGCAGGTGCGCTCGGGGCTCGCCCCCCGCGCCGCCGACTGGCCGCTGCTCGTCGCGGACGTGCAGGACGTCCCCAGCTTGACCGCGATGGCCACCCGCGCCCGCGTCGTCGCCACGACCGTGGGGCCGTACGCCCGGTACGGGCTGCCGCTCGTGGAGGCCTGCGCGACGGCCGGCACCGACTACGCCGACCTCACCGGCGAGGTGCTGTTCATGCGGCAGTCGATCGACCGCTTCCACGAGACGGCTGCCGCGTCAGGAGCCCGCATCGTGCACGCCTGCGGCTTCGACTCCATCCCCTCCGACCTCGGCGTGCTGCTGGCCGCGGAGCAGGCGCGGACGGACGGCGAGGGCGAGCTCACCGAGACGGTGCTGCACGTCGTGTCCATGAAGGGCGGCGTGAGCGGCGGCACCATCGACTCGGCCCGCACCCAGCTCGACGAGGCCGCGAAGGACCCGCAGCTGCAGCGCATCGTCGAGGACCCGTACTCGCTGAGCCCCGACCGCGCCGCGGAGCCGGACCTCGGAGACGAGCGGGACAACGTGCTGCCCGGCCGCGACCCGCTGCTCGGGCGATGGACCGGGCCGTTCGTCATGGCGGCGGCGAACACCCGGGTGGTGCGGCGCAGCAACGCGCTGTCCGGCTGGTCGTACGGCCGCGCCTTCCGCTACCGCGAGGTGATGGGGTTCGGCACCTCGCCGCTCGCGCCGGTGCTCGCGACCGGAATGAGCATCGGGCTGGCGGCGGGCATGGCCGGCATGGCCTTCGGTCCCACCCGGGCCGTGCTCGACCGGCTGCTGCCGGCGCCCGGGCAGGGGCCGGGCGAGGAGGCGCGCCGCAACGGCCACTTCCGCATCGAGGTCGTGTCCCGCACGACCACCGGTGCGCGCTACACGACGACGTTCGCCGCCAAGGGCGACCCCGGCTACGCCGCGACGGCCGTGATGCAGGGCGAGAGCGCGCTGTGCCTGGCCCTCGACCGGGACCGGCTGCCCCAGGCAGCCGGCGTGCTGACGCCGGCGACCGCGATGGGTGCCGTGCTGGCGGAGCGCCTGCGGGCGCAGGGCTTCGAGATCAGCGTCGCGCGCGGCGCCTGACGACGGCGGTCGCACCCAGCAGCGCGAAGCCGCCGATCGCGACGAGGTCGAGCAGGCCGGTCGTCGGAAGGCGGTCGCCGGTCGGCCGCGGCGCGCCGGGTCCGGCGACCGGGGCGGCGCCGGTGCGGGCCGCGCCCCTGTAGGCGAAGACGTTGTCCAGCACCTGCCCCCCGGTGATGGTGACGGCGTACGACGCGAGGCCGTGCGGGTGCGGCGTCTCGACGTCCGGCAGGCTCTCGACCGCCTGCGGCAGGATCGCGCCGAAGACGGTGAGCCGGCCCTTGCCGCGGGTCAGGTGCCCGAGCGCCGTGTTCGGGGAGTCCCCGCCCTGCTCGCCGACGGTCGCGACGGTGGTGCCGCCGGCCGCCTCCCACGCGGTGCGCTCGACGCCGTAGTTCGGCGCCTGCACGCGCGAGGGGTAGCCGAGCATGACCTCGTAGTAGGTCTGGCTGGGCGCTCCGACAAGACCCTTCTCGTACGGGTGGTCGCCCAGCGGCGCGACGAAGTCGACGTGCCCGGCGTCCGTGCGGTTCACGGTCAGCGCGTCCGCGGCGACGACCTTCAGGTCGTCCAGCAGCCCCAGCGCCCGGTCGGTGAGCACGAGCTGGCCGCCCGCCTTGGCGAAGGCGTCCAGCGCCGCGACGTACTTCGCCTTGTCCACGGCCGGTCCGCCGTACGGGACCTCCATGTCCGTGACGACCAGCGTGTCGTAGCCGCGCAGGTTCTTGCCCGCGGCAACGGCGCCGGCCGTGACGGGGTCGATGGTGCCGCCGAAGGCCTGCTTCAGGACCGGGTAGTAGTCGAGGCGGCTGACGTCGTACGGCGTCTGCAGCTCCCCCTCCACCACGTCCGCCCCGGTGCCCGGGTCGCCGTCCTTCACCGCCGGGTCCGAGCTCGTCCGCAGCGGGTCGGCCACGTAGGCGATCCGGCCGTAGTCGGCCCTGGGCTGCACGCGGTCGGTCAGCAGCGCCTCGACGATCGTCGCCTCGAGGTTGCCGCGGACGGCCGCGACGTGCGCCTGCTCGACCAGCGGCACGTACGCGTTGTTCGGAGCGAGGTTCGAGAGGAAGTTCTCGACGTCCATGTGCACCGAGTCCTGGGTCTGGCTGAACCAGTCGCCCATGAAGCCGGAGTCGTCGTAGCCCACGATGTCGTACGAGGCCGCCACGTTGGCCGCTCGTCGCGGCGTGGCACCGTCCTCCGGCAGCGGGCCGAAGACGTCATCGAGGACGACGCCCTCCTCCTCGAACTTGCGCTCGACGGTGCGGATCATGTTGAGCGACAGCTGGTTCACCTGGTCCTGGCGCTTGGGCGTCCACTGCCCGGCGGGGATGATGAGGTCGCTGAAGGCGTTGTTCGGCGTGGTCAGCTCGCCGTGGATGTCGGTGCTGGTCTTGAGGTTGGGGAAGCTCTCCACCAGGTCGGTCCAGCCGTCGATCTCCGGCTCGGACTCCGCGATGCCGCGGCCACCCGTGCGGTCGAACCAGCCGACGGTGGCGAAGTCGCGGTTGAGGTCCTTGCCGCCGTTGTCGTTGCCGCGCTGGAATCCGGGTCCGTTGCTGGCGTCTGTGTCCACGTCGCCCGCCGCCCAGCCGTCGGAGTTGGTGAAGCCGATCCACGTCTCGGTCCTGCGCATGACCTCCGCGAAGGGGATGCCCGTGTCGCCGGCGTAGAGCAGGCGGTCGGGCTCGTCGACGCTCCAGCGGGCGAGGTCCTCCAGGTAGCGGAAGCCGCCCTCACGACCGGCGGACTCCAGGCCGTGCACCGACAGCGAGGCGGCGACCTGCGCCTTGCCCGCCCGCGGCGCCTTCTCGTCGGTCACCCGAACGACCCAGATCGGGCGCCCGCCGAAGCTGGTGTGCTTCGGGTCGCCGGTCGCCTCGGCCAGCGTCATGACCTCGAGGAAGTCCGGCGCGAGGGCCTCGATCGCCTCCAGGCTCCCTCCGGCGCTCTCCAGCGGACCGTCGAACTGGTGGAAGGTCACCGACTGCTCGGGCTCGGCGACGACCCGGCCGCCGCACACCGGCTGCGGGACGGTCGTGCAGGTCGGCGCAGCGGCGGCCGGAGCGGCCAGCGCGAAGAGCACCGGGACGGCGGCGGCGAGGACCGGGCGGTAGCGCATGAGAGGACATTCTCCGTGCAGCGGCGGATCCCTGCTCGCGGCGGGGATCACCGCTCCGTAACGAGGGTGTCCACCACCTCGGCATCGTGCGCGGTCGCCCGCACCTGCCTGCGGCGGAACAGCCAGGCGACGCCGTACACGGCCACGGCGGCGTACGCCCAGCCGAGGAAGGCGTCCACGACGTAGTGCTCGCCTCCGTAGGTCAGCGTGAAGGTCATCGCCAGGATGTAGAGGACGAGCAGCACGCGGGTGCGCGGCCTCACGAGCCGCCACGTGAACAGCAGCACCATCGCCGGGACGCCGGAGTGCAGCGACGGGATCGCGGCCACCGCGTTGGCGTAGGCCTCGCCTCGCGCGACCGCCGAGCGGATCGTGCCGATGCCGGTGGCCTCGAGCGTGAGGCTGGTGACGCGGGCGACCTCCGGCAGGTAGCCGTTGAGCCCGGCCAGCCAGGGCGGTGCCGCGGGGAACAGCGCGTACGTCGTCAGGGTCATCAGGGTCAGCGCGACCAGCGTCCAGACGTACCGCCGGAACAGCTCGTACCGGGTCAGCCAGAGCGCGACGGCCAGCGCCATGGGCACCAGGAAGTGCGACATGTACACCGGGACGATCACGATGTCGTACCACTGCACGTCGCCCTCGACGAAGAGCCGGTCCTGCAGCCAGACGGTCGGCACGTCGCCGCCCGTGAGCCAGCCGAACAGCACCTCGTCGGCCCGCAGCTGGGGGAGCACGTGCGCCTGGTCGGTGCGCCCGGCGGTGTCCCGCACGAGGGTCGGCAGGTCGGCGAGCTTGGCGCCCAGCTCGTCGGCCGCTCCGCGCAGGAAGTCGTAGAGGAACAGGACGGCGATGAGCGGCAGCCAGTCGCGCAGCACCGAGCGGCGCCAGACGCGCCAGTCGCCGCCGCACGCGGCGAGCAGCAGCAGCAGCACCCAGGCCGTGATGACGTCGCGCCCGGTCGGGAAGCCGAACGGGATGCTGACCAGGACGAACAGGGCTCCGACAGCCAGCAACCACGTCCTGCGACGGGCCTGTGCGACCGGCGAGATCGCCCGCCAGGGCGAGATCGCCCGTGTCGCCGTGCCGCCCTCTGCCATCCGGGAAAGCCTATCGGGAGGGCGCGATAGGCTGCGGTCGTGCGAGAGCTGCTGCTTCCCGGGCCGCGCTGACGTCCGACGTCACGCGCGGCGCCCTCGTGTTCCTCACGAGGGCTTCTTCATGTCCGGACCAGGTGTGCGACTTCGCAGGAGGAGACGACGATGACCCAGGTACCCGCAGAGCGCGCGGCGTACGACCCGCACGCCGTCCAGGAGCGCTGGCTCCCGGTGTGGGACCGGCTCGACCTCCACCGCGCCGGTCGTCGCGCGGGCGCCGAGAAGAAGTACGTCCTGGACATGTTCCCGTACCCGAGCGGCGACCTGCACATGGGTCACGCGGAGGCGTACGGCCTCGCGGACGTGCTGGCGCGGTACTGGATGCGGCGCGGCTACGACGTGCTGCACCCGATCGGCTGGGACTCCTTCGGCCTGCCCGCCGAGAACGCCGCCATCAAGCGCGACCAGCACCCGGCGGAGTACACCTACGCCAACATCGAGACCCAGGCCGACTCGTTCCGCCGCTACGCCATCAGCTTCGACTGGTCGCGCCGGCTGCACACCAGCGACCCGGAGTACTACCGCTGGACGCAGTGGCTGTTCCTGCGCTTCCGCGAGCGCGGCCTGGCCTACCGCAAGAGCAGCGCCGTGAACTGGTGCCCCAAGGATCAGACCGTGCTGGCCAACGAGCAGGTCGTGCAGGGCGCGTGCGAGCGATGCGGCACGGTCGTCACCAAGCGCGAGCTGACCCAGTGGTTCTTCAAAGTGACGGAGTACGCCGACCGGCTGCTCGACGACATGGAGCAGCTGCGCGGCTCGTGGCCCGAGCGCGTGCTGCTCATGCAGAAGAACTGGATCGGGCGCTCGCAGGGCGCGCACGTCGACTTCCAGGTCGGCGACCGCACTGTCACCGTGTTCACGACGCGACCGGACACGCTGTACGGCGCGACCTTCTTCGTCGTGGCCGCCGACGCGCCGCTGGCGCTGGAGCTGTGCGCTCCTGCTCAGCGCGAGGCGCTCGAGGCGTACCGCGACGAGGTGCGCAAGCTCTCCGACATCGACCGGCAGGCGACCGACCGCGAGAAGACCGGCGTCGACCTGGGCGTCACCGCGCTGAACCCGGTGACCGGCGAGCAGATCCCGGTGTACGCCGCCGACTACGTGCTGGCCGACTACGGCACCGGCGCCATCATGGCGGTCCCCGCCCACGACCAGCGCGACCTCGACTTCGCCCGTGCCTTCGGCCTGCCGGTGCGCGTCGTCGTCGACACCGGCTCTCCGGATCCCGCGGAGACGGGCCAGGCCACCTCAGGTGACGGCGTGCTCGTGAACAGCGGGCCGTACGACGGGCTCCCCAAGGCCGAGGCGATCGAGCGCGTCGTCGCCGACCTGGAGGCGCGCGGCGGCGGCAAGGGCGCCATCAACTACCGGCTGCGCGACTGGCTGCTGTCGCGGCAGCGCTTCTGGGGCGCCCCGATCCCGATCGTGCACTGCCCTTCGTGCGGCGAGGTCCCGGTACCGGACGACCAGTTGCCGGTGCGGCTGCCCGACCTGCGCGGGGCGGCACTCAAGCCTGCCGGCACCTCGCCACTGGGAGCGGCTGCGGACTGGGCCGCCACGCCGTGCCCCTCGTGCGGCGGTGACGCCCAGCGCGACACCGACACGATGGACACCTTCGTCGACTCCTCCTGGTACTTCCTGCGCTACTGCTCACCGGACTTCGAGGACGGCCCGTTCGACTCCGAGGCGGTGCGCGAGTGGATGCCGGTGGCCCAGTACGTCGGCGGCGTCGAGCACGCGATCCTGCACCTGCTCTACAGCCGCTTCTTCGTGAAGGTGCTGCAGGACATGGGGATGGTCGACTTCAACGAGCCGTTCTCCGCGCTGATGAACCAGGGCCAGGTCATCAACCAGGGCAAGGCCATGAGCAAGTCGCTCGGGAACGGCATCGACCTCGGCAAGGAGCTGTCGAGCTACGGCGTCGACGCGGTGCGCCTGACGATGGTCTTCGCCGGCCCGCCCGAGGACGACATCGACTGGGCGGACGTGTCGCCGTCCGGCTCGGTGAAGTACCTCGCCCGGGTGGCGCGGCTGGCCGAGGACGTCGGCCTGCTGTCCGGTGACGCACGTGATGCCGACGTCGACCGCGTCCTCGCCCGGACGGTCGACGAGGTCACGCGTCTGGTCGAGGCGCAGCGGCTGAACGTGTGCGTCGCGCGCTTCATGGAGCTGACCAACGCGCTGCGACGTGCCGCCGACGCTCCGGCGCCGGCCACCGCCTCGTTGCGCGACGGCGTCGAGGCGCTCGCGGTGATGCTCGGCTGCTTCGCGCCCTACACCGCGGAGGAGGTGTGGTCGCGGCTCGGCCACGACGTGGACGCCGGCGACTCCGTGCACGACAGCAGCTGGCCTGCCGTCGATCCCGCGTTGCTGGTCGAGGACACCGTCACCTGCGTGGTGCAGGTGCAGGGCAAGGTGCGCGCGCGGCTCGAGGTTCCTCCGGGCATCAGCGAGGACGACCTGCGGGCGCAGGCCCTCGCCGACCCGGGGGTCGTCGCCGCCGTGAGCGGCCGCGAGGTGCGGACGGTCATCGTGCGGGCGCCGAAGCTGGTCAACGTCGTCCCTGCCTGACGCTTGACCCTCACGCCACGTCAGGGCGCACTGTCCTGGTCAGGAGGTGGGGGATGAACGTGGGAGAGGTCGCCGCGGCAGCGGGCCTCTCGGTGCGCACGCTGCACCACTGGGACGCGGTCGGACTGCTCGTGCCGCACAAGGCGGCGAACGGCTACCGCGACTACGGGCCGGCTGAGCTCGAGCGGCTGCGGCAGGTGCTGACCTACCGCGAGCTCGGCTTCGGGCTGGACCAGGTCAAGGCGCTGCTGGACGACCCGGACGTCGACGCCCTCGCGCACCTCCGCCGGCAGCAGGAGCTGCTGGCCGACCGCATCGCCCGGCTGCAGGACGTGGCCGCGCTGGTGCACAGAGCCGTGGAGGCCAAGAGCATGGGCATCGACCTGGAGCCGCACGAGCTGCGCGAGGTGTTCGGGGAGCAGGACCCGACGCAGCACGCGGCGGAGGCGCACGGACGCTGGGGCCAGACCGATGCGTGGAAGCAGTCGCACGCACGCACGTCGTCGTACAGCAAGCAGGACTGGCTGCGGGTGCAGGCGGAGATGGCCGACGTGCAGGAGCGCCTCGCGGCTGCCCTGTCCGCAGGACTGCCGGCGTCGTCGCCGGAGGCGCAGTCGCTCGCCGAGGAGCACCGCCAGCACATCAGCCGCAGCTACTACGACTGCTCGCCGGAGATGCACGTCGCGCTGGCGCAGATGTACCTCAGCGACGAGCGCTTCACCGCGCACTACGAGCGCGTCGCGCCCGGGCTGGCGCAGTACGTGCACGACGCCGTGCAGGCGGCCGCCCGCGGCTGATCAGCGTGCCGCGCGCGTCCGCCGGCGCGCGACCAGCAGCAGCACGCCGAGCAGCGCGACGAGCGCCGGCCAGGCCTCGC
>JAOPWK010000036.1 GCA_025965735.1 Frankiales bacterium | reverse complement strand
GCGTCCCCTGCGGGACGAGCTCGACCTCGAGCTCACCGCCGAGGAACTGCCGCTCGAACTCCTTGTTCTCCCCGACGTAGGAGCCGGTCGTGCGGCGGATCCGCTTGGCCGACAGCAGCATCCCCAGGCCCCACTGGTCCACCCCGCAGTTGTTGCTGACCGTCTCCAGCCCGTCGACGCCGGCAGCGAGCAGCGCCTCGATCAAGGTGGTCGGGATGCCGCACAGGCCGAAGCCGCCGACGGCGAGCGAGGAGCCGCTCGCCACGTCCGCCACCGCCTCGGCGGCGCTTCCGACGACCTTGTCCACAGGCCCCCCTTGTTCTCAAAGTTTCCTGGACCCTATCAGCCAAACGATTGGTAGACGCCTCCGCCGGTGGATCAGCCCCCGCGCCTGCGTGGTCGGCCGAGTCAGTTCATCCGCTCGACGATCATCGCCATGCCCTGCCCGCCACCGACGCACATGGTGACCAGACCGGTGTGCCGGTCATGGGTCTCCATGGCGTTGAGGAGAGTGGTGGTGATCCGAGCGCCGGTCATGCCGAACGGATGTCCGAGCGCGATGGCGCCGCCCGCCACGTTGAGCCGGTCCTCAGGCACGCCCAGCTGTTGGGCGCTGGCCAGTACCTGCGCGGCGAAAGCTTCGTTGATCTCCACCAGATCGACGTCGTCGATGGTCATGCCCGCCCGATCGAGCGCCGTGCGACTGGCATCCACTGGGCCGAGTCCCATGATCTCGGGTGATAGGCCGCTCACGGAGGTCGCCACAATGCGCGCGCGCGGGATGAGGCCCCAAGCGCGTGCGGCCGTGTCGCTCGTGATGATCAGGGCGGCTGCGCCGTCATTGAGCGGACAGCTGTTGCCCGCGGTGACCGTGCCCTTCTCGCGGAAGGCCGGCTGTAGTGCGGACAGCGCTTCGATCGTCGTCCCCGGCCGTGGCGAGTCGTCCACGTCGACGATCCGCCCGTCAGGCGTGGCGACGGGGGTGATCTCCCGCGCCCAGAAACCGGAGGCGGCCGAGGCGGCCGTACGCTGCTGGCTTCGTACGGCGTAGGCGTCCTGCTCGTCCCGCGTGATCCCGCACAGGGCAGCGACGTTCTCCGCCGTCTGCCCCATGGGCATATACACATTGGGCATAAGTCCGCTGTCGGCTGGATCGAGCCAGCCACCGCCGGCGGCAGCCGCGGCTCGCTGGCTCGCCTCCTCGAAGATCGGGTTGCGCGTTCCGTCTGCACCATCTGGATTTCCGGGCAAGGTCCGCGAGACGCTCTCGACGCCCGCGGCAACGTACGCCTTGCCCTCCCCCGCTCGGATCGCGTGGAACGCCATGCGAGCCGTCTGAACGCTCGAGGCGCAGTAGCGGTTCACCGTCGTGCCAGGGACGCCGCGCAGGCCGGCCAGCTCCGAGACGATGCGCGCCATGTTGTAGCCGGCTTCTCCCCCGGGCAGGCTGCAACCGAGCATCAGGTCCTCGACCGCCTCCACCGGGAGTGCCGGCACCTGCTGAAGTGCCGCCCGGACCGCGAGCGCCGCCAGGTCGTCCGGTCGCGTGCTGGTCAGGCTCCCCTTGAAGGCCCGCCCGATGGGCGTTCTCGCAGCAGCAACGATGACAGCGTCGGGCATCGGTAACCTCTTCCGTCACGGGGTGCTGCAAACGTACGGTTGTTTGATAGCAGATTACAACCAGCTACAAGGGCGGCATGCCGGGTTGGGGTTGCGAGCACGCTGCGGATGACCCCCACGACGGCACCAGACACGCCAGCGCGGGGCGGGTGCAAGGAACCTTGACCGCCCCAGTCCGCGCCGAGTGATCGCCCCCGCCAGGGTGCGCTCACCCGCGCAGCCTTCGTGGACCGGCGAGCCGAGCGCGCTCCAGCGTCGATGCGCGGGGCGCGACCGCCCCCTACGAGGTCAAGATCATGGGGCAACTGTGGGGCAAAATCTCGCCTTCCAGACCTCACCAGCCCTCACGGCACCTGCGAGAACAGCTGTGCGCAGGGCGTTATGCTGATGTGGTCCGTCATCCGAGCGGGCTCCGCAACATTGTGATCCCGGTTGTCGCGGGTTCGAGCCCCGTCACTCACCCCAAGCCTCCCGACGGGAGCCGTCAGGTCAGATCGCGCCGAAGGGTGAGCCGGGCGGCGACGGCGGACAGCACGACCGCGTACGCCATGAGCAGCAGCGCGCCGGCCCAGACCGGCAGCAGGTCGCCGCGCGTCGTGGCCAGGTCGCCGAGCTGCAGGACCGCGCCGCTCGCCCCGCCCGGGGTCCAGCGCCCGACCTCCGGCAGCAGCGCGACGAGCAGCTGCTCGGCGATGAAGGTCCAGGCGAGTGCGCCCACCACGGCCGCGATCTGGTTGCGGACGAGCGCGCCGACCGCGACGCCGATCGGTCCGTAGAGCAGCATCACGAGCCCGACGCCGAGCAGGACCTCGACGACCGAGCTGTCGAAGCGCAGGGTCTCGCCGCGCGCAGCGATCAGCGCCGCGGACACCGCCAGCGCGATCGCCGCGGAGACCAGCGCGAAGACCAGCCCGGTCAGCGAGACGGCGACCAGCTTCGCCGCGAGCACCCGGCCCCGGCGCGGCGTCACGAGGAACGACGGTGTGGCCGTGCCGAAGCGGAACTCCTGGGTCAGCGCGAGGATCCCGAGGATCAGCACCACGACGGTGCCGCCGCTGGCGCTGGCCACGGCCCGAGCCAGCAGCTCCGGGTCGCCGCCCTCCAGCGGCGCTCCCTCGAGCCCTGCGGTCAGCACGGTCGCGACGACGCCGAGCAGCACCAGGGCGAGCGTGGTGAGCAGCAGCCAGAGCGGCAGCGAGACGGTGCGCAGCTTCAGCAGCTCCGCGCGGACCAGGGCGGTCATGGCCGTTCCTCCGTCAGCGCCAGGAAGACGTCCTCGAGGCCGCCGCCCGTGGGCGCCAGCCGGTGCAGCACGACCCCGGCCTGCGCGGCCACCTCGCCCACCCGCTCCGGCGGCGCCTCCACCCGCAGCTCCTCCGGGGTGACGTAACGCCCCGGGAGGCCGGCCGCGGTGAGCACCTCGACCAGTCGGGCAGCGTCGGGCGACCGCACCGCGGTGCCGCCGTCAGTGCCGGCCCGTAGCTCGGCGAGGCTGCCCTGCTTCACCAGCCGGCCGTGCGCGAGGACCAGCACGTCGTCGGCGGTCTGCTCGACCTCCGGCAGCACGTGGCTGGAGACCAGGACCGTCCGGCCCTCCGCGGCGAAGTCGCGCAGGAAGCTGCGCAGCCAACGGATCCCCTGCGGGTCAAGGCCGTTCGCCGGCTCGTCCAGGACCAGGATGGGCGGGTCGCCGAGCAGCGCAGCCGCAAGACCGAGGCGCTGGCGCATGCCGAGCGAGTAGCCGCCCACCTTGCGGTCCGCGTCCGCGGTCAGGCCGACCTGCTCGAGGACCTCGTCCGGGCGGCGCGCAGGCAGGCTCGCCGCCACGGCCAGGATCCGCAGGTGGTCCCGCGCCCGGCGGCCGGGGTGGAAGCCGGTGGCCTCCAGGAGGGTGCCGACCTCGCGGGTCGGCTCGACCAGGTCGGCGTACGCCCGCCCGCCGAACGTCGCCGAGCCCGACGTCGGGCGTACCAGCCCCA
>JAOPWK010000021.1 GCA_025965735.1 Frankiales bacterium | reverse complement strand
CCGAGGCGCATGACCGACCCCTTGCCGAAGCTCTTGTCGATCTGCGCGAGGGCCATCTCGAGGGCCTTCTCGCGGTCCGGTCCTGCCATGTGGAGCTCCTTGGATGAGGTCGGCTGTCCGATCGGCGGTGACGCTAGGAGCGGCCTCCGACAGTCCGGAAGGACTGCCGGCCGCTCTGTGGACACCCGGACAGGGACGACGCTAGCCCGAACACCCGTTCGAACGTGGCCGACACGCCGAGTCCACGAGGCGTCAGCGCTCGGACGCCGGCACCGGCCGCGCCTGGCACACCGCGCGCCACACCGACTTCACGTCGTCGCCGTCGGCCAGCGCCCGCTCGACCGTGCGGCCGCCGAGCGTCGACAGGACCTGGTCGGCCGCGAAGGACCGCGCGTACCCGGCTCCGAAGCTGTTCTCCATCCGCTTCCAGAACTCCGTGATCCGCACGGGTCAAGAGTAGGAGGGGTCAGCGCCGCGTGCCCAGCAGGAGGCGCGAGGGGCGCTTGGCGTCCTGGAGGACGAGGTTGCGGCCGGCCCTTCGGCGTGGCCGTCACGAGGCTGCCGTCGTTGGGCGACAGCGGGGCCGTGCCGCTCTTCGCGCCTGTGAGCCCGAGCTCGGACAGGCCGGTCTGCACCGAGCGCCAGGACGGGGCGTCGTGCCAGCTGCCGTCGGCGAGGTCGACGTAGCGCCGCCGCGGCATCCTCTCCGCGCCGTTCTGCTTGCCGAGCAGGTACCGGTCCAGCCACGCCTTGACCTCACCGGCGGGGCACGGCGACTTCAGGCTCGGGTCCAGGCCGAGCGCCTCGCGTCACGGCGCCCCGAGGTGGCCGGCCTGCCCGGTGCCGTGGTGCGTGCTGGCGTCCATCACCAGGCGGCGCGGCGTCTTGAGCTCGTCGAGCAGCTGGAGGTCGCCGCGGCTGTACATGTCGTTCCAGCCCGAGGTCATGTAGACCGGGACCTGGATCTTGTCGCCCTTGGTGAGCACGGAGCACTCGACGTAGAGCGGGCCGTCGAGCATGGTCCGCCGGGTCTCGACGGCGAACAGCTGGTCCTTGCGGTCGAGGTACTGCGGCTGCGCGCCCAGCCCCACGGCCTGCGTCGCGGTCTGCCCGGCGACCCACTGGCCGACGAAGCCCTGCATGTACAGGCCGTGGCGCCACAGGACGTCAGGTGGCGTCCGAGGAGCGGCCGTACGGCTCCATGTCCACGATCGCCGGAAAGCGGCCCTTCGGCGCCGGCAGGTGCACGTCGCCGACCAGGTTCACGCCGTCGCTGGCCGGGATCGTGATGTCGGCCAGCGTCACCGGCCCGGCGGCAGCGGTGGTCACGGTGGCGGTCGCCGCCAAGGCGGTACCGGCGGTGCCGGCGGTGAGCGCTGCAGCGACGAGCAGGCGCAGGGAGCGTAGGTGCACGAGGATTCCTCGGGACGCTTGCCTGCGTGTTTCCGCACCGACTGTGCGAATCCTGCTCCGCGACCGATGACAGCTGCCGGGACGGGGAAGGCCGTACGGCATGGACGTCGACGTGGTGCACCGGCCCGAGCAGTCACGCTTCGAGGCGGAGGTCGAGGGCAAGACCGCCTTCCTGGCCTACGAGCGGTCCGGCGACAGCGCCGTCCTCACCCACACGATCGTGCCGCGCGAGCTCGAGGGCCGCGGCATTGCCAGCCGGCTGGCCGAGACCGCGGTCGGCTGGGCGCGGTCGGAGGGGCTCCAGGTCGACCCGCAGTGCTCCTACGTCCGGTCGTGGCTGAAGAAGCACGAGTGAGCCGCTCGGGGGAGGATGGGGTGTGACCGCGCTCGACCGCTTCTCCCCCGCGACGCGGGCGTGGTTCAGCGGTGCCTTCGCGGCGCCCACGCCCGCGCAGGAGGGCGCGTGGGACGCGATCTCGAGCGGCCGCGACACCCTGGTGGTCGCGCCGACCGGCAGCGGCAAGACGCTGTCGGCGTTCCTCTGGTCGCTGGACCGGCTGGCCTCCACGCCGCCGCCTGAGGAGCCGCGGCACCGCTGCCGGGTGCTGTACGTCAGCCCGCTCAAGGCGTTGGCCGTCGACGTGGAGCGCAACCTGCGCGCGCCGCTCACCGGCATCCGCCAGGCCTCGCAGCGCCTCGACCTGCCGATCCCCGACCTGCAGGTCGGCATCCGCTCCGGGGACACCCCCGCGGACGAGCGGCGCCGCTTCAACAAGGTCCCGCCGGACGTGTTCATCACGACGCCCGAGTCGCTGTTCCTGGTGCTGACATCCGCCGCGCGCGAGTCCCTGCGCGGCGTCGAGACGGTCATCGTCGACGAGGTGCACGCGGTCAGCGGCACCAAGCGCGGCGCCCACCTGGCGCTGTCGCTGGAGCGCCTCGACGAGCTGCTGGACAAGCCGGCGCAGCGCATCGTGCTGTCCGCCACGGTGCGCCCGATCGACGAGGTGGCGCGCTTCCTCGGCGGCACCCGCGAGGTGGTCGTCGTGCAGCCGCCCTCGACGAAGACGATCGAGGTGCAGGTCGTGGTCCCGGTCGAGGACATGTCGGCGCTGGGCGAGCAGACCGGGCCGGTACGAGGAGGTTCCGCGGCCGGGGCTGCACCGACGGCGTCGATCTGGCCGGCCATCGAGGAGCGGATCGTCGACCTGGTCGAGTCGCACCGGGCGACCATCGTCTTCAGCAACAGCCGCCGGCAGGCCGAGCGGCTGACCAGCCGCCTCAACGAGATCGCGACCGAGCGGAGGTACCCGACCCCTGAGGTGGAGCCGGTCGACCTCGACCGACCGCTTGGCTCGGCGGGCGTGAAGCCGGACGGGCTGTCCTTCGTCCGCGGGCCCGCGCAGCACCCGGGTCAGGGCGGCGTCGGCGTCGGTGTCGGTAAGGCCGGGTGGGGCAACGGCCACGGCGCCGAGGCACCCGGGATGGTCGAGATCGCCCGCGCCCACCACGGATCGGTGTCCCGCGAGCAGCGCATGCAGATCGAGGAGGCGCTGAAGAGCGGCCGCCTCCCGGCCGTCGTCGCGACGAGCTCACTGGAGCTCGGCATCGACATGGGCGCCGTTGACCTCGTCGTGCAGGTCGAGTCGCCGCCGTCGGTCGCTTCGGGGCTCCAGCGCGTCGGCCGCGCCGGCCACCAGGTCGGCGCGATCAGCCGCGGGATCATCCTGCCCAAGTACCGCGGCGACCTCGTGCAGTGCGCCGTGGTCGCCGAGCGGATGGTCGACGGCGGCATCGAGGCGACGACCTACCCGCGCAACCCGCTGGACGTGCTGGCCCAGCAGATCGTGGCGATGTGCGCGCTGGAGAGCTGGCAGGTCGAGGACCTCGCGGCCGTCGTGCGCCGGGCTGCCCCCTTCGCCTCGCTGCCGCAGAGCGCGCTCGAGGCCGTGCTGGACATGCTGTCCGGCCGCTACCCGAGCGACGACTTTGCCGAGCTCCGGCCGCGCATCACCTGGGACCGGGTGACGGGCACACTCGCCGGCCGACCCGGTGCGCAGCGGCTCGCCGTCACCTCCGGCGGCACGATCCCGGACCGCGGCATGTTCGGCGTGTTCCTCGTCGGCGACAAGGGGTCCCGCGTCGGCGAGCTCGACGAGGAGATGGTCTACGAGTCGCGCGTCGGCGACGTCTTCCTGCTCGGCTCGTCCGCCTGGCGGATCGAGGACATCACCCACGACCGCGTCCTCGTCACGCCCGCGCCGGGTCAGCCGGGGCGCATGCCGTACTGGCACGGCGACGCCCCCGGCCGGCCGGTCGAGCTCGGCCGGGCGCTCGGCGCGTTCCTGCGCGAGGTGTCCGCCAACACCCCCGAGGAGGCCGAGAAGCGCCTGCAGGAAGCAGGTCTGGACGCCAGCGCCTCCACCAACCTGCTCGCCTACCTGGCCGAGCAGCGCGAGGCCACCGGCACGCTGCCCGACGACCGGACGATCCTCGTGGAGCGGTTCCGCGACGAGCTCGGCGACTGGCGGCTGGCGATCCACTCGCCGTTCGGCGCGCAGGTGAACCAGCCGTGGGCGCTCGCGCTGTCCGCCCGGCTGCGCGAGACGTACGGCGTCGACGTGCAGTCGATGCACTCCGACGACGGCATCGTGCTGCGCCTGCCCGAGACCGAGGAGGCGCCGAACGGCGCCGTCGCCGTCTTCGCCCCCGAGGACGTCGAGCCGGCGGTGCAGGCCGAGGTCGGCGGATCCGCCTTGTTCGCCAGTCGGTTCCGCGAGTGCGCCGCCCGGGCCCTGCTGCTGCCCCGCCGCAACCCGACCCGCCGCACCCCCCTGTGGCAGCAGCGCCAGCGGTCGGCCCAACTGCTGGCCGTCGCGTCGCAGTACGGCAGCTTCCCGGTGGTCCTGGAGACGATGCGCGAGGTGCTGCAGGACGTCTTCGACGTGCCCGGCCTGGTGCAGCTGATGAAGGACGTCGAGTCGCGCAAGGTGCGCCTGGTCGAGGTGGAGACCCAGCAGCCGTCGCCCTTCGCGAGAAGCCTGCTGTTCGGCTACATCGGCGCGTTCATGTACGAGGGCGACGCGCCGCTGGCCGAGCGTCGCGCGCAGGCGCTGTCGCTCGACTCCGCTCTGCTGGCCGAGCTCCTGGGACAGGCCGAGCTGCGCGAGCTCATCGATCCCTCCGCCCTCGACGAGGTGGAGCGCGAGATCCAGCGGCTCACCGAGGAGCGGCGGGCCAAGGACATCGAGGGTGTCGCCGACCTGCTGCGGATGCTCGGCGACCTGACCACCGCTGAGGTCGTGGCACGCGGGGGCCAGGCCGCCTGGCTGGTCGAGCTCGAGGGGCAGCGGCGAGCGCTCCGCGTGCGCATCGCCGGCGAGGAGCGGTGGGTCGCCGTCGAGGATGCCGGCCGCCTCCGCGACGCGCTAGGAGCGGCGCTGCCGGTCGGCGTGGCCGAAGCGTTCCTCGAGCCGGTCAAGGACCCGGTCGGCGACCTGGTCTCCCGCTACGCCCGCACGCACGGGCCGTTCCACCCCGCTGACGTCGCCGCGCGCTTCGGCTTCGGGACCGCCGTGGTGGACGGCGCTCTCGCGCGGCTGGCCACCAGCGGCCGGGTTGTGCACGGCGAGTTCCGTCCCGGCGGCACCGGCCTGGAGTGGTGCGACGCCGAGGTGCTGCGCTCGCTGCGGCGACGCTCGCTGGCCAAGCTGCGCAAGGAGGTCGAGCCGGTGCCGCCGGATGCGCTCGCGCGCTTCCTGCCGCAGTGGCAGGGGATCTCGATCGGCAGCGGTCGCGGCATCGACGGTCTCATCCGCGCCATCGAGCAGCTGCAGGGCGCCACCGTGCCGGCGTCCGCACTCGAGACGCTGGTGCTGCCGTCGCGCGTGACCGGCTACGCGCCGTCGATGCTCGACGAGCTGACGGCGTCGGGCGAGGTGCTGTGGGCCGGTCAGGGCTCGCTGCCGGGCAACGACGGCTGGGTCTCGCTGCAGCTCGCCGACACCGCCGACCTGCTACTCCCGCCGCCGCTCGAGACGACGATGACGCCGCTGCACGACAAGGTGCTGGAGGTGCTCGACGGCGGGCAGGCGTTGTTCTTCCGCCAGCTGTCCGACCGCGTCGAGTCGCTCGACGACACCGCGCTGCAGAACGCGCTGTGGGACCTCGTGTGGGCCGGACACCTGACCAACGACACCCTCGGCCCGCTGCGCGCGCTGCTCGGCACCGGTAAGACCGCGCACTCGCAGAAGCGGGCGCCGGTGCGGCAGCGGTCCCGCTACGGCCGACCGGTGATGCCGACCCGCACCGGCCCGCCGACCGTCGCCGGCCGCTGGAGCCGTCTGCCGGAGCGGGACACCGACACGACGCGGCGCACGCACGCGCTCGCCGAGGCGCTGCTCGATCGGCACGGCGTCGTCACCCGCGGCGCCGTGATGGCCGAGCGCGCCCCGGGCGGCTTCGCCGCCGTCTACGCCGTGCTCAAGGCCTTCGAGGAGGCCGGCCGGGTCCGGCGCGGCTACTTCGTCGAGGGGCTCGGCGCGGCGCAGTTCGCCGCCCCCGGTGCCGTGGACCGGATGCGCGCGCTGGCCGCCGCGCAGCCCTCCACCGACGAGCCGCTGTGGGAGACGCCGGTGCCGGGAGGCTGGGACCAGTCGCCGTACGCCGCTCGCCAGCGCAAGCGCCGGGACGAGGCGCGCGCGGTGGTGCTGGCCGCCACCGATCCGGCCAACCCGTACGGCGCCGCCCTCGGCTGGCCCGAGACGCAGGGCGAGGGCGGCCACAAGCCCGCCCGCAAGGCCGGTGCGCTCGTGGTGCTGGTCGACGGCGCCTGCGTGCTCTACGTCGAGCGCGGTGGCAAGACGCTGCTCTCCTTCAAGGACGACGACAGCTGCCTCGGCCCCGCGGTCGACGCGCTGGCGCTGGCCGTGCGCGACGGTGCGCTCGGCAAGCTGACGGTCACCAAGGCCGACGGGGAGGCGGCGCTCACCTCGCCGCTCGGCCTGGCGCTGGAGGCGGCCGGCTTCCGCCCGACCCCGCGGGGTCTGCGCCTGCGCGCCTAGCCCTGTGCCAGCAGGTCGTCGAGCTGGCCGGCGGCTTGGGTGAAGCCCTCGACCATGCCCATCGCGACCAGGCGCTCCATGCCCTCGCGGGTGGCGCAGCGGGACGTGGCCGTCATCCGCGTGCCGTTCGGCGTCGGCACGAGCTCGACCCGCATGCCGGTGCGCGGCATGTCGTCGTTCGGCTGGCCGGACTCGTCGGAGAAACGTTCTCGACCTCGAGCGACCGCGGCTCGTCCAGCGCGACGAAGCGCCACCAGCCGCGGGCCTTGGTGCCGTCCGGCCCGGTCATGTAGTAGCTCGACCGGCCGCCGACCACCGGCTCGTGCTCGTCGAAGGTGGCCGGCCAGGTCGGCGGCCCCCACCAGCGTTCGAGCTGGCCCGAGTCGAGGCCCTCGGGGTCCTGCGTGGTGCTGACGACGGGCATCCGGGCGTCGCCGAGCACCAGCTCCCCCCGCTCGTGCGCAGCTCGCGCGAGGCCGAGGTGCGCCTCGCGCAGCGCCGCCCGCCGCTCGAGGTAGTCCTCGCCAGGGCGTACTCCAGCAGCAGGTGCTCCACCGCCGAACCCTCGCATGGCAAGGTGCCCGGATGGTCTGGCTGCTCGTCCTCGGACTCGTCCTGCTCGTGCTGATCGGCCTCGCGGTCTACGACTTCACGCAGAAGACGCACACGATCCGGCGCAACTTCCCGCTGGTCGGCCGCTTCCGCTACCTGCTCGAGACGATCGGTCCGGAGCTGCGGCAGTACATCGTCGCGGGCGACAACGACGAGCGGCCGTTCAACCGCGACCAGCGGCGCTGGGTCTACGCGAGCAGCAAGCAGGAGAACAACTACTTCGCCTTCGGCACCGACAACCCGATCGAGGTGACGCCCGGCTACGTGCTGGTGAAGCACAGCACCCTCGGCTGCAAGACGCCCTCCTCCACGCCCGAGGCGGGCATGGAGGTCGGGCTGCCGTGCGCGAAGGTGCTGGGCGCGGCGCGCGGGCGGCGGCACGCCTTCCGGCCGGAGTCGGTCGTGAACATCTCCGGCATGAGCTTCGGCGCCCTGTCCGGCGCGGCGATCGAGGCGCTCAACCGCGGCGCGGCGCTGGCAGGCTGCCTGCACAACACCGGCGAGGGCGGGCTGTCGCCGTACCACCGCAAGGGCGGCGACCTGGTCTTCCAGCTCGGGACGGCGTACTTCGGCGTGCGCGACGAGCAGGGCCGCTTCGACCTGGAGCGGCTCAAGGACCTCGTCGCGGGCGCGCCGGTCAAGGCGCTGGAGCTCAAGCTCAGCCAGGGCGCCAAGCCCGGCCTCGGCGGCCACCTGCCGGGGGCGAAGGTGTCGGCGGAGATCGCCTCCACCCGGGCGATCCCCGAGGGCAAGGACTGCATCAGCCCGTCGCGGCACGCGGAGTTCGACTCGGTCGACGGGCTGCTCGACTTCGTGGAGCTCATCGCCGACGAGACCGGCCTGCCGGTGACGCTGAAGTCGGCGGTCGGCGAGCTGCGCTTCTGGGAGGACCTTGCGGACCGGATGGCCTCCGGCACGCGCGGCGTCGACGGCATCACCATCGACGGCGGCGAGGGCGGCACGGGCGCCGCGCCGCTGGTGTTCACCGACCACGTCGCGCTGCCCTTCCGCACCGCGTTCCCCCGCGTCTACAAGGTCTTCGCCGAGCGCGGCTTGCAGGAGCGCATCGTCTGGGGCGCGTCGGCGAAGGTCGGCCTGCCCGACAACGCGCTGTACGCCATGGCCATGGGCGCCGACCTGCTGCACACCGCGCGCGAGCCGATGCTGGCCATCGGCTGCATTCAGGCCAAGAAATGCCACACCGACCACTGCCCCACCGGCGTCGCCACCCAGAACCGGCGGCTCGAGCGCGGCCTGGACCCGACGCTGAAGTCGGTGCGCTGCGCCAACTACGTCAAGACGCTGCGCCGCGACCTGCTGAAGGTGTCGCAGGCGGCCGGTCACGACCACCCGGCCTTCCTCACCAGCGCCGACCTCGAGATGCTCGGCGGCAACGGCGAGTGGCAGAGCGGCGCCGTGCTGACCGGCTACCCGCCGGACTGGGCGCTGCCGAGCAAGGCCGACCGGGACCACCTCATCGAGCTGATGCGGCCGGCCCCGCAGGGCGGGTCGGCGAGGCCCTCGGCCACCAGCAGCTCCTAGGGCGCAGCGGTCGCGGCCAGCACGACGCCCTCCGGTCGGGGCGGGTCCTCCCACCGCTCCAGCTCGCGGGTCGAGCGGGGCAGCAGGGCCAGCGACATGACCAGGGAGCCGATCAGCCCGCCGCCGACCATGACCTCCTGCATCCCGAGGCGGTCGGCCACGGCACCCGTGAGCAGGTACCCGATCGGCAGGAGCGCCAGCGAGCTCATCCGGTCCCACGCCGATACCCGGGACAGCAGGTGCGGCGGGATCCGACGCGCCAGCGCGGTCTCCCACAGCACGGCGAACAGCCCGTTGCCGACCCCGCCCGCAGCCATGGCGCCGTCCAGCACCTTCAGCACAGCTCGACCGTAGCCAGCAGCACCAGCCCTTTGCGGTCGTGCAGGCTTGCCCCCGTGACGACGACGAGGACGAGGACGAGGACCGGCACGCTGCCTGTCGTCCTGGTGATGCTGGTGTTCTTCGTCGGCGTCGGCGCCACCCTGCCGGTCCTGCCGGGGGCGGTGCGCGAGGCCGGCGGCGGCGGGACCTCGGTCGGAATCGTGCTCGGCGTCTTCCCGTTCGCCGCGCTGGCCGGGCGCTTCCTCGCTGGCCGGCTCACCGACCGGAGAGGGCGCACCGCCACGCTGCGGGTCGGCCTCGGCGTCTCGGCCGTCGCCGGGCTCCTCCTGCTGATGCCGGTGACGGTCCTCGGCCTCGCCGTCGCCCGCGGCCTGCACGGGCTGGCCGACGCGCTGCTCTACACGGCCGCGTCGGCCTACGTACTGGACCGCACCCCCGAGCACCGCCGGCCACAGGCACTGGGCCTGCTCGGCGGCGGCATCTGGGGCGGCTACGCGCTCGGCCCGCTGGTAGGGGCGTTCCTCGATCTGCGACAGGTCGGCCTGGTCGTCCTCGCCGGGACGGTGCTCGGCCTGCTGCTGACCGCGCGGCTGCAGGAGACCCGGGTGGAGGCAGAGCCGACACGCGGCCTCCGGCGGCTGCTCCCCCGCGGCGTCGCGCTGCCGGGGATCTCGCTCGGGCTGGGCAACCTCGGCTACGCGGTGATCGTGAGCTTCCTCGTCGCGCACCTCGACGACCGCGGAGCCCGCGGCGCCGTGGCGCTCACCTGCTTCTCCGTGGCGGTCCTGCTCGGCCGCCTCGTCGTGGTGCCGCTCGCCGCCCGCGTCGGGATCCTGCGGACGCTGCCGTACGGGCTGGTCGTCATGGCCGCCGGGCTGCTCGTCATCGGCAGCACGAGCAGCACGCTGGTCGCCGGAGCGGCCGCCGCCTGCGTGGGACTGGGCTACTGCCTGCCGTTCCCGGCGCTGGCCACGCTCGTCGCCGGCCGGGTGAGCGCCGGCGAGCGCGGCGCGGCCCTCGGCGCCCTGGTGGCCTTCTACGACGTCTTCGTCGGCGTCGGCTCCGTGCTGGCCGGCCTGCTCGCCGACCGGGCCGGTACGCCCGCCGTCTTCGTGTTCGGCGCCTGCGGCGTGCTGGCCGCTGCGGCGCTCAACGTCGCGATCGGCCGGCAGGAGGGCCGCCCCGTCCTGGCCGACAGCGCCCCCGACGCCTGAGGGACCGCCGGCGCCCGCGGTCTCCCGCCGGCACCAGCCGGTCCCTCAGGTCGCGCTGTGCGTCAGGCGGTGCGGCGACGGACCGCGAAGCCGGCGGCGCCGAGCAGCGCGACGGCCAGCGCGGCCAGGCCGAGCGGAGCCCCGGTGGCCGGCAGGCGCCCGCCCGAGACCGTCGGCGCGTCCACGACCACGCCGGTGCTGGCCGTGGTCGCGGTGCCGAAGGCCTGCAGCTCGGTGACGGTCACCCGCGTCGCGTTCGCCACGACCGAGGTGCAGTCGGTCGGCGCGAGCGCCTCGGCGGTGGCGTTCTTCTCGATGTCCTGGAAGGCCGGCTGGCCGGTGCAGGTGTTGGACCGGACCACCAGGCGCAGGTGGTCGGCCACGACCGGAGTGGGCAGCGTGACGGTGCGCAGGTTCAGGTCCGGCGCCACCGCGCGCGGCGCGTCGGCGGGGAAGAAGTCCGCCGGGCTCCGGTAGACCGTCGAGTAGGTCTTGCCGCCGTCCTTGCTGGCCTGCAGGTCGAAGGCGCGCAGACCGAGCAGTCGACCCTGGAAGTCGGCCGCGTCCTCGGCGTCGACCGGGCGGTGCAGGGCGCTGACCGCCACCTTCGTGATGCGGTTCAGGCCACCGGCCAGGTCCACGGTCACCGTGCGGCCCGCCACCGGCGTCTCGTCGGCAAGTCCGTCGACGCCGCCGTTGGTGGCCTCGTCGTCGTCGATGACGTCGCCGAGACGGACGCCGCCCTCATCGGTCACCTTGGCGCCGCTGGTCGAGGAGGCGACGTTCTTGAGCAGGCGGAACACCTGGGTGCGGGCACCCGGGGCGTACGTCGCCCTGAAGCGCTGCAGGCCGTAGCCCTTGGCCTGCACGACGAACTCGTACGCACCGGCGACGAACGGCGCCCTGGCGTCCGGCTGGTCCCCGCCGAGGGTGGTGGCGATCGGCGTGGCGCGGGCCTGGAAGACGCCCGGGTAGACGCTGCCCTTGACGGGGGCGCCGGTGGCCGCGTCCACCAGGGCAAAGGTGACGTCGGCGTTGCGCGCCGCGCTGGGCGAGGCGTAGGACGCGGTCGGGTTGGTGTCCTCGACGTCCACGGCCTTGCTGCCGGCGCCGAGCCCGCGGGAGGCGAAGGCGTCGCCGACGACCTGGGTGTCGGCACCGCCGCGGAGGCGGGTTGCCGCGAGCGTGGCGTCCTTCATGTCGACGAAGGTGGGCGAGCCGTTGGCCTGCAGCAGCATCGCGTCGAACATGTAGGTGATCCAGCGGCGGTTGCCGGGGCAGCCGGCGAAGGTGGAGGCCTCGCCGCCGGAGGCGGTGTGGCCGAGCGCGCACTGCTTCTGAAGGGCGACGTCCGTCGACGAGGCGCTCGAGTCGTACTTCTCCATCAGGGCCTGCCGGACCGTCATCTGGATCGCGTTCCAGATCTCGCCGTCCGCGTGCACCTCCGGGCCGGTGGTGTCGAAGCCGTAGCTGGAGTAGGTGAGCGGGTTCTTGGAGGGCCGCAGGTTGAAGTCACGGATGCCCTCCTCCTTGTCGCCCGTGGCGTAGGCGCCCACGGAGTACGGGTCCTCGCCGCGCTTGCCGGCCAGGTTCAGGGCCTGCAGGTACTCGATGGCGACCAGGTCGCTCCAGCTCTCGCCCATCGCGCCGGCCTGCTCGCCGGACAGGCCGGTGTCGGGGCCGGCGACGAGGCGGTTGCTCACGGCGTGCGTGTACTCGTGCAGGAAGATCGAGCTGTCCAGGTCACCGTCCGTGCAGGGGCCGAAGAAGCCGACCACCGGCTCGAAGAGGTACTGGTTCGTGATGCCGGGGACGCCGTCCTGCAGCGTGATCTGGTTGGCGTTGTTGCGGCCGGTCAGGCCGAGCCCGGCGGCCGGGGTCGTCACCTGGTTGGTGATGAAGAACGTGGCGTTGGTGGCAGCGGCGTTCTGGGTGTTGCCGACCTCGGGGTCGCCCTCGGCCCCGCCCTTGCCGAAGTTGTTGACCTGCATCGCGCCGGTCGTCTCGGTCAGGCCCAACCGGTAGGTGAAGTCGTGCGCCAGGTTGTGGCCCGTGAACAGGTTGACGATCGCGGCGTCCACGTCGGCCCGGCCGACGGTCTGCAGCGGGTCGCAGCCGCTGGTGTGCCACGCGTCGGTGAACGGCGGCGCGTAGTCGCGGGTCGCGCTGATCACCGGCAGGGCCGGCGGTCCGGGCGTCAGCGAGGTCGACAGCTGCGCGTTGGTGGTGACGGCGTTGTTGCCGATCGTGGCGAACGTGGGCAGGCCGGTGCTGGCCTCGACGTCGTACGGCAGCGGGCTGGCGTCGTCGTAGGTGAAGACGTCGCAGGCGGCGAGGTCCTTGGCGCCAGTGGCGCCGGGAGACGTGCCGCAGACGAGCTGGCGGTCGTCCGGACTCGGGGCCAGGGAGGTGGGCAGCGTCGGGTTGGAGCCGAACGCCCGGAAGGTGGGCGGGCCCATCAGCGCGTCGCCGGGGAGGGGCAGGTTCGGCAGGCCGGGCAGCGCGCCGGCGCCGAGCGCCTGGTCGCTGGTGGCGTAGGTGCCGACGAAGTCGAAGGGTGCCGTGCTGAGGTCGTCGAAGGGACACACCTCGACGGTGAACGTGTCGGTGGCGGTGGCGGGCGGCTCGACGGCCGCGGGACCGGCCTCTGGGCTGCCGAGCAGGTCCTGGTTGAGGATCGACGTGCCGTTGCGCTTGACGTTGAAGGTGATGTCGTTGGCGGGGTTGGCCGCAGCGACGACGACCACGATCGTCCGCGTCCCCGCGGGGACGGCAAGGTCCTGCGGCGCCGAGCACGCCGTGGCGCTGTAGGTGCCCATGAGCGCGCCGCCGCCGGGCGCGGCCTGCGTGGCCGGCATGGCGATCGAGCGCATCCCGGTCCTCGCCTGCGTGCCGGCTGCGGCCGTGTCGACGGCGTCGCGGCGCAGCAGGACGTCACCGGTGACGGCGTCGACGAAGCTCATGGCGGCCAGGGCGCGGCCGCCGGCCACGTCCTGCACGGCCGTCTCCCAGACCAGCCGCAGGCCCTTGTCCGTCGTCGGCAGGGCGCGCAGGCGCGCCCGCTGGGGCTGTGCGAGACCAGCGGCCTGGACGAGCTGGAAGCCCGCGGCGTCGCGCTTGCCCAGCTGCAGGTCGGACAGGTCGAGCGTGGAGACGCCGACCTCCTCCAGCGCGGCGAGGACGCCCTGCAGGGCGCTCAGCTGCGGGCTGGTGGTGTTGAGGGACTGGGCGCCGACAGCCGAGCTGGTGAGGCTGGCGATCTTGCCGTCGCGCACGCCCACCGTGATGAGACCGTCCTCGGCGAGGGCGAGAGCACCCGCGCGCTGGCGGAACAGCACGGCCCGCGCCGGGCTGCCCTGCAGCGGCTGGTCGTAGACGACCTCGAGCTGGTCGACCTGCGCCGGCGAGAGCCCGAGCAGGCCACTGCGGGCCCTGAGGAACGAGCGGGCGGCGTCCGTGGCGGAGCCGGACAGCCCCTCGGCCAGCCACCCGTCGGCGCGGGTCAGCGACCGGGGCGTGCCGTACTGGTTCCAGCTGACGCTGATCCCGTCGCCGAACGACGCGACAGCGGCGAGCGCGGACGGCAGCGGCGCGAGCCGCGGGCCGCGGGCGTCGACGTCGCCCAGCGCCACCTCGGCGCCGGGGAAGGAGCCCGACTCGGGACCGGCCAGCGGACGGAGCAGGTGGTCGGAGGTCGGCTCGGCAGCAGCGGCGCCGGGGACGACGGAGGCGGCGAGGGAGCCGACGGTGAGCAGGCCTGCACAGGCCAGCAGCGGGCGACGCTTCAAGGGGGATGACCTCTCGGGTCAGATAGCCGGTCGTACGGATCCTGCACGACCTGTGCACAGTTTTGACAAGGGTAGGTCGACCACCTGCCGGTCGAGCGGGGTGTTCTGCGCCGCGCAGGTGCACCTGCGCCGCCCGCGCGCGACGATGGGGGCGTGCCGGAGGGAGACAGCGTCTGGAAGGCCGCGAAGCGGATGCGCGAGCAGCTGGTCGGCCGCACCGTCGTGCGGAGCGACTTCCGGGTCCCCCAGCACGCAACGGCCGACCTGTCCGGCCGGCAGATCACGGCGTTCGACTCGTACGGCAAGCACATGCTCACGCGCTTCAGCCCTGCTGGTGACGCCGGCCTGACGCTGCACACGCACTTCGAGATGGACGGCTCCTGGCAGGTCGTCGGCCCGGGGAAGGTGCTGCCGCGCAGCTTCGACGACGAGGTCCGGCTGGTGCTGCAGACCGACGGGCCGACCGCGTACGCCCTGCGCATGCCGGTGCTGGAGCTCGTGGAGACGGCGCACGAGGACCGGGTGGTCGGCCACCTCGGGCCGGACGTCCTCGGCCGGAGCTGGGACGAGGACCTCGCCGTCGCCAACCTGCTCCGCGACCCGGACCGGCCGCTCGTGGAGGCGCTGCTGGACCAGAAGAACCTGGCCGGCATCGGCAACCTGTGGGCGGTCGAGACCTGCTACCTGCGCGGGCACTCGCCCTGGACGCCGGTGCGGGGCGTCGACCTGCACGCCACCGTGCAGCTGGCCCGCCGGATGATGCGGCACTCGCTGGAGCACCCGGGCCAGGTGACCACCGGCGACACCCGGCGCGGCATGACGCACTGGGTCTACGGCCGGGCGGAGCGACCGTGCCGCCGGTGCCGCACCCCGGTGATGTTCCGCGACAGCGTGACGGGGACCCCGTACTCCCGGGAGACCTGGTGGTGCCCCTCCTGCCAGCCCGGGCCGCAGCCAGCCACCATGCCCAGTGGGGTCCCGTCCCGTGCCCGCTACAGCAGGGATCCTCGTGAGGATCAGCGACGACAGGACCGGCGACGCGCTGGGCGTTGAGCGCCAGGAGCAGGACTGCCGCGCCCTAGCCAAGCGCAAGGGCTGGACCGTCAGCAAGGTCTACCGCGAGAACGACACCAGCGCGTTCAGCCGCCGCAAGGTCAAGCTCCCCGACGGCAGCACCGCCCTGCGCGTCATCCGGCCCGCCTTCCGCGAGCTG
>JAOPWK010000018.1 GCA_025965735.1 Frankiales bacterium | reverse complement strand
CACCGCGATCGTCGAGCAGGACACCCGGCCGACGTCGTACGTCTGGGCCGGACTCGGGCTGCGCTTCCCCGTCGCCAGCACCCGCAGCGACCTCGACGTCGTTGCTCGCGCAGGAGCCCGCCTCTGGCAGGTGCTGGGACTCACCCGCGCCGACGTCGTCGTGAGCGGCCTGCCGACGCTGCCGACCGCGCAGACCCAGGCACTGACGCTCGGGGCCCTTGGCGCCGGCTCGCCGCTGCTCGCGCCCGGCAGCCGCGTCGACGGCATCGTCGGTGCGCTCGCGCTGGTGCCGGCGACCGTCCTGGTCGTGCCGACGACCGGCGGCGCCGCCCTCGTCGACGCGCTGGTGGACGCCGAAGCCGCTCTCGGCACCGTCAAGGCCGTGCTGATGGCGGGAGCGCCGTACGACGACGAGCGCGCCGAGCTGCGGGCGGCCCTGGACGCTGCCGGGCTCGAGAAGGCGGTGCTGCTCGCGGTGCACGTGCCGGACGGCCACCGGCTGATGTGGGGCGAGTGCCGGCAGTCCGGCGGCAGCACCGGGCTGCACACCTACCCCGACCTCGAGGTCGTGGACCTGGTGGACCCGGAGACCGGCGAGGCGGGCAAGGGTCCGGGCGAGGTCGTGCTGACCCAGCTCGGCATGCGGGGGAGCGCGCTGCTGCGCTGGCGCACCGCCGACCTGGCCGACGCCGTGGCCGAGGGTCCCTGCCCGAGCTGCAGCCGCACCGTCCCGCGGGTCGTCGGCACCCGCCGTGCCGCGCTCGTGCCAGAGCTGGGCCTGCGCACCGGCACCAAGGCGGTCGACCTGCGCGCGGTCGCCTCCGCGGTCGGCGGGCGGCCGGACGTCCGCGACTGGCGGGTCGTGCTCGGCCGCAGCGCGCGCGACGACGCCGACGAGCTGCTGGTGCACGTGCTGCCCGGTGCCGGAGCAGACGCCGCCGAGGTCGCCGTGGGCGTCGCGCGCGACGTGCGGGTCGCCTGCGGGCTGCTCCCGACCCAGGTCGTCGTGGTGGAGGAGGGCCGGCTGCCGGTCGGCGAGGGGATCACGCGCCGCCTGCTCGGCTGAGGCTGCGGGCTGCCTCGCGGCTAGGCTCGGCGCGTGGCCTACCTCGACCATGCGGCCTCGACGCCCATGCTGCCCGAGGTCGTCGACACCGTGACCGCTGCGCTGCGCGACTCGCTCGCCGCCGCGGGCAACGCCTCCTCGCTGCACACCGCCGGCCGCCGCGCCCGCCGCGTCGTGGAGGAGTCGCGCGAGCAGCTGGCCGCGGCGCTGGGGACCCGCCCGTCCGAGGTCGTCTTCACCGCCAGCGGGACCGAGAGCGACAACCTCGCCGTCAAGGGCATCTGGTGGGCACGCCGCGCCGCCGACCCCCGCCGCACCCGCATCCTGGCCAGCGCGGTCGAGCACCACGCGGTGCTGGACGCGGTCGAGTGGCTGGTGTCGCACGAGGGCGCCACGGTCGAGTGGCTCGAGGTCGACCACGAGGGCCGCGTCCACCCGGACGTGCTGCGCGAGGCGATCGAGCGCGACCCGTCCGACGTCGCGCTGGTCACCGTCATGTGGGCCAACAACGAGGTCGGCACAGTGCAGCCCGTGCGTCAGCTCAGCGACGTGGCGCACGAGCACGGCATCCCGCTGCACAGCGACGCGGTGCAGGCCGTCGGGCAGCTGCACGTCCACGTCGCCACCAGCGGCGTCGACGCGCTGACCCTGACCGGGCACAAGTTCGGCGGCCCGCTCGGCGTCGGCGCGCTGGTGCTCGGGCGCGACGTCGCCTGCGTCCCGCTCCTGCACGGCGGAGGGCAGGAGCGCGACGTGCGCTCCGGCACCCTGGACACCCCGGCCGTTGCCGGGCTCGCCGTCGCCGCGGCGCTGGCCGTCGAGCGGCAGCCGGCCCACCACGCCCGGCTGTCCGCGCTGCGCGACGACCTGGTGCGCCGCGTCCGCGGGGCGGTGCCGGACGCGGTGCTGAACGGACCGGACGGCGTAGACCGCCTGCCGGGCAACGCGCACTTCAGCTTCCCCGGCTGCGAAGGCGACTCGCTGCTGCTGCTCCTGGACGCCCGCGGCGTGGAGGTCTCCACCGGCTCGGCCTGCTCCGCCGGTGTCGCCCGGCCCTCCCACGTGCTGCTCGCCATGGGGGCCAAGGAGGACGACGCCCGCAGCTCGCTGCGCTTCTCCCTCGGGCACACCAGCACGACCGCCGACGTCGACGCCCTCGTGGAAGCGCTGCCGGCGGTCGTCGAGCGGGCCCGCAAGGCCGCCTGGCGATGAGACTGCTCGCCGCGCTGTCGGGCGGCGTCGACTCCGCGGTCGCCGCGGCGCTCGCGGTGGAGGCCGGGCACGACGTCACGGCGGTGCACCTCGCCCTGTCCGAGGCGCCGGCGACCCTGCGCACCGGGTCGCGCGGATGCTGCTCCAAGGAGGACGCCCGCGATGCCGCGCGAGTCGCGGACGTCCTGGGGATCCCCTTTTACGTCTGGGATCTGGCGGACCGCTTCCGGGAGGACGTGGTCGACGACTTCGTGGCCGAGTACGCCGCGGGCCGCACACCGAACCCCTGCCTGCGGTGCAACGAGCGCATCAAGTTCGCCGCCGTGCTCGACCGCGCGCTGGCCCTCGGCTTCGACGCGGTGGTGACCGGCCACCACGCGCGGCTCGCGGACGGCGTGCTGCGGCGCTCCGTCGACGACGGCAAGGACCAGTCGTACGTCCTGGCCGTCCTGACGCCGGAGCAGCTGGCCGGGACCGTCCTGCCGCTGGGCCACCTCACCAAGGACGAGGTCCGCGCGCTGGCCGCCGACCGCGGGATGGGTGTCGCCGACAAGCCGGACAGCCACGACATCTGCTTCATCGCCGACGGCGACACCGCCGGCTTCCTGCGTGACCGGCTCGGCGCACAGCCGGGACCGGTCGTCGACGCCCTCACGGGAGCGGTCGTCGGGCAGCACGGCGGCGCCTACGCGTACACCGTCGGGCAGCGGCGCGGCCTGGCGCTGACCGTTCCGGCGCCGGACGGGCGGCCGCGGTACGTGCTGTCGGTGGAGCCGGTCAGCCGCACCGTCACCGTCGGACCCGGGGAGGCGCTGGACACGTCCGTCGTGCGCGGGGACCGGCCGCAGTGGCTGGACCCGCGGCCGCTGCCGCTGGAGTGCGACGTGCAGCTGCGCGCGCACGGCGCCGTGCACCGGTGCGTCGTGCACGAGGACGCCGGCGGCTGGCGCCTGGAGCTGGCGACGCCGGCCCGCGGCATCGCCCCGGGACAGGCGGCCGTCCTCTACGACGGCGACCGGGTGCTGGGCAGCGCCACCCTCGGCTGACGTGATGAGCGTCTACGTGTGGCGCGACCGCTGGGACGGTCCCGGCGGCTGGTCGGTCGGCGACCTGGCCTGCGCCGCGGAGGACCCGGCGGGTCTGCGGGAGGCGTGCCGGCGTGCCGGCCTGCAGCTGCCGAGCCGGCCGCAGCGCGCGCGGGCGACGGACGACGTCGTGCAGATCGCCCTGGCGCACGTGGGGCGGGTGCTGTTCCTGGAGGGGCGCGACCCGCACTGGCGGGTGCTGCCGTCCGTCGATGCTGCTGACTAGGCTCGCGCGCATGGCCGACGACGACGTGCAGCTCACCGACCTCGAGGTCATCCAGCGGTACAGCCTGGCCGTCCGCGGCGCCACGGCCCCGCGCGCCGAGCTGGTGGCCGCGCTGCAGGCCGACCTCGCCTGGCTGCAGGGCAGCCGCCGCGCCGCCGAGAGCAAGCCGGCCAAGAAGGCGCCCGCCAAGACGGCCGCCAAGCGCAAGGCTTGAGCGACTGGGCGTTCGGCGCCACCGGTGTCGGGAGCATGCCGGGCACCGACCCGTCCGAGGCCGTCCGCACGGTGCTGGGCCTGCTGCCGGACCTGCCGTTCCTGCCCGAGCTGCCCGCCCGCGGCCAGCACGGCGACCTCGGCGGACGCAGCGCCGCACTGCTCGCGGACCTGCCGGTGGACCTCCAGCCGGCCGGCTGGCGCCTGACCACGGGGCGCTCGCGCGACGGCGCCCGCGCCCGTGACCTGTTGTCGTACGACCTCGACGCGCTGCAGGAGGCAGCTCAGTCGCCGCCGGCGCTGAAGCTGCAGTGCGCCGGCCCGTGGACGCTCGCCGCCATGGTCGAGCTGCCCAAGGGGGACCGCGTGCTGTCCGACCCCGGGGCGGTGGACGACCTGGCGCAGTCGCTGGCCGAGGGACTGGCCCGCCACCTCGCCGACGTCGCCGCGCGGCTGCCGGGCACGCGGCTGGTGCTGCAGCTGGACGAGCCGTCGCTGCCGGCGGTGCTCGGCGGCGGGATCCCGACGGCCAGTGGCTTCGGCCGGCTGCGCGCACCGGCCGCCTCGCGTGCGGTCGAGGTGCTGGCGCGGGTGCTGGCCGTCGCCGAGCAGACGGTCGTGCACTGCTGCGCCCCCGGCGTGCCCGTGACCCTGCTCCGCAAGGCCGGCGCGGGCGCGGTCAGCCTGGACGCGACGCTGCTCACGCCGCGCGACGACGACCAGCTCGGGGAGGCGGTCGAGGGCGGCACCGGCCTGCTCCTCGGCGTGGTGCCGACGACCGGCGCGCGGTCGTCGGAGGTCGCCGCCATGATGGCTCCCGTGCAGGAGCTGTGGCGGCGGCTGGGGCAGGACTCGGAGCGACTCCCGGGGACGGTCGTGGTGACGCCGACCTGCGGTCTGGCCGGCGCGACGGCGCCACAGGCGCGCTCGGCCCTCGAGGCGACGGTCGAGCTGGCGAAGCGGCTGCAGGACGCCTCCCATGGCTGAGGTCGTCGACGGGGTCCCTGCCGACGTCCGCGAGCGGCACGCCGAGCTGTCCCGCACCCTCGACGAGAACGCCTTCCGCTACTACGTCCTCGACCAGCCGACCATCAGCGACGCGGAGTACGACGCGCTGATGCGCGAGCTGCGCGAGGTCGAGGACGCGCACCCCTCGCTGCGCACGCCGGACTCGCCCACGCAGAAGGTGATGGGGACGATCTCGACCGACTTCACGCCGGTCGACCACCTCGAGCGGCTGATGAGCCTGGGGAACGACTTCAGCGAGGCGGAGCTGCGCGACTGGGCCGAGCGCGCGCGCAAGGAGGCCGCGGCGGCGCGCTGGCTGTGCGAGCTGAAGATCGACGGGCTCGCGGTCGCGCTGGTCTACCGCGACGGCCGGCTCGTGCGCGGCGCCACCCGCGGCGACGGCCGCACCGGTGAGGACATCACCCCCAACGTCCGCACGCTGCGCCAGGTCCCGGCCGTGCTCACCGGCGAAGGCGTGCCGCCGCTGCTCGAGGTCCGCGGTGAGGTCTTCATCGCCACCGACGACTTCGCGCTCATCA
>JAOPWK010000341.1 GCA_025965735.1 Frankiales bacterium | reverse complement strand
CGCCGAGGGCCAGCAGCGCCGAGGCGCCGGTCGCCGGCAGCTGCCCCGGGGCCACGCCCGGACCGGCGACCGCCGGACCCGCCGCGGCAGCGCCACGGAACGGCACGGACACCGGAGCCGCACCCATCGGGGTGCCGCCGTAGACGACCCTGCCCTGCGCGTCCTGGTAGGTCAGCCAGGTCGTCGCCGCCTGGAACCCCTTGCCGGGCTTGCTGTAGTCGCACACCCCCGTCGGGTAGACCTCCTTCAGGGTGGCCTGCTCCTCCGCCGTGAACACCTCGGTGAAGCTCTGCCCGGCGTAGTCGTAGGACTCCAGCGGGACGGTCTGGCAGTCCAGCCGGTCGTCGGTGAAGCCGACCAGCGGGTCGCCGCCGCCGGCCTCGATCCGCGGCGACGAGAAGATCGTCGCGTCGACGGTCAGGTCGCAGACCTCCAGCGGGACGTCCACGCCGTTCGCCCCGACGCAGCGCTCCGTCACGCCGGCCTTCTCCTTGGCGGCCAGGACCTTCCTGGCCAGCGGCAGGCGGCTCGTGTCAGCCTGGATCGCGGCCAGCCAGTCGTCCATCGCGCGGATCGCGTCGTCGACGAACGAGACGTCGCCGAGCAGCGGCGTCTGGCCCTCCCAGAAGACCTGGTTGGCGGCGGTGCCGTGCTCGCGGACGAGGCGGTCGCGCATGGAGTACTTGCGGTAGACGTCGTGGAAGGCGCCGGGCTCGGGACCGCCGAGGTCGATGATCGGGACCTCGTCGAGGTGCGCGCCGGTGTTGACGGCGCCGCTGCGGTAGACCCGCTCCATCGCCAGCGGGTCAGCCGTCGTGCGCTCCGGGATCCGGTTGAAGTCCAGGTCGTAGCCGCCGGCGCCCTTGTTCAGCGCGACGAACTGCGCCGGCGTCAGCGGCGGGCGGGTCGGGTCGGTCGGGGCGGTGAGGAAGGCCAGCAGGCCGGACAGCCCGTACTGGATGCCCACGTTGCTGATCGGCCGGCGCGCCTTGCCTGCCTCGGGGCCGCTGTCGTACTTCCCGAACACGTTGACCATGTAGTCCTGGAAGGAGCAGCGCACGCCGCTCTTGTTGGTCTGGCTGTAGACGTCCTCCTCCGGCACGCCGGGGCAGGAGCGTGACGGGTCACCGCTGTTCGGGATCGCCGTGGTGAAGGTGATCTGGTTGCCGGGGTTGGCGTGGCCGAAGATCGACGGCCACTGCGCGGGCAGGATCCCGGTCTCCACGGTGCCGGGTCCCTCGAGGTACTCGCGCAGGCCGACGTAGTCGACGTACTGCTGCGCCGAGCTCCACGCGTCGGTGAAGCTGCACTGCGGGATGATCCCCTGGTAGACGCCGGGGTAGGCGTTCGCGACCTGCTGCTGCACGAGCGAGCCGCCCGAGCAGCCGCTGCCGATCGTGTAGGTGATCGGCCCGAACCGCTCGGCGACGAGCTCCTTGGTGACGATCAGCGACTCGGCCTGCGTCACCAGGTTGCAGTTGTGGCCGGCGTTGTCGAGGGCATGCGAGGCCACCGCGAAGCCCTGCGCCAGCGCGTCCTCGAGCAGCACGTCGGGAGCCGACCCCATCTCGTATGACGTGTCGCAGCTCGCGCCGTGCGTGAGGACGAGCTTGTTCGCGAAGCCGGGGTTCGGCCCCGCCGGGTCGACCGGCTTGGCCGGGTCGAACAGCGCCGCGATCTTGTACTCGTCGCGCAGGCTGACGCCGGTCTCCTCGCGCACGATGAACGGCACCTCGGTGCCCTCGTCGGTGGTCGTCGTCGCCACGTCGGTGGGCGGGCTCGCCGGGTCGTACTCGGCCAGGGCGCCGCCGCCGGTCGGCTTGTAGGAGTAGGTGACCACCGGCTCGCGGTTGCACTGCGCGTCCTTGGCGCCCTCGCTGCACGCCCACGGCTGGATCTGCGGCCCGCTGAAGACCGGCCCGCCGATCGGGGCGTTCGTCAGCGTGATGCGGGCGCCGCGGCCGTCCGGCAGCACGGCGCGGAGGACGTTCTTGCCGAGCGACAGCCCGGTGACCAGCCCCTCGAGCCGGCCCTGGAAGGCCGCCGTCACGTCGCGGCCGTCGTCGTCGACCCGCAGGCCCTTCGACGTCGCGCCGGCCGGCAGGACGACGCGCACCAGCGCGTCGCCCCCGGTGACGAGGTCGCCGCGGCCGGACAGCACCTCGATGCGGACGTCGCCAGTCGGGGCGGACGCCGCGGGCAGGGCCGGCAGCACCGCCACGGCGAGCGGCAGGGCGAGCACGAGCGGGAGCAGACGGCGCATGAGGTCTCCTGTTGCAGTACTGGTGCAACCTCCTTTCGCCGCCGTCCCGCGATCCCCTGCTCAGCTCTTGCGGGACCGCCAGGGCGCGTCCGGCGGACGCAGCGACGCGAACCCGTCGCGCACCGCCCTGTCCGCGGCCAACAACCCGACCGCCGCCATGCCGTTCTCCAGCTCCCCGGCCAGCACCTTGCGCACGGCCTCCTCCAGCGGCAGCCACGAGGAGGTCATGTCGAGCTCCTCGTGCTCCTGCACGTCCCGCTCGACCTGGCGGAGGTCCCGCGCCAGGAAGACCCGGATGGCTTCGTCCGTCATGCCGGAACTGGTGAGCGTGTCGACGAGCACGTGCCAGGTGTCGGCGGCGTAGCCCGCCTCCTCGGCCAGCTCGCGCTTGGCCGTCTCGAGCGCCGGCTCCCCCGCCACGTCCAGCAGGCCCGCCGGCAGCTCGTCCAGGCGCCGGCGCACCGGGTGGCGGTACTGGTTCACCAGCAGCACCCGCCCCTGCTCGTCCAGAGCCACGACGCCGACCGCGCCCGGGTGCTCCACCACGTCGCGCTGGCTGGTCGTGTCGCCCGGCATGCTGACGACGTCCTTGCGGATGCTGATGATCCGCCCGGTGTACGGCGTCTGGCTGCTCACCACCTCGTAGTCGTGGCTCATCCGGGCAGCCGGTCCTGGTCCCGCTCTGCGGCGGTGCAGCGTCGGAGCATGCGTGGAGTCTGCCCGCAGGCGTTGGGCGCACGCACAAGCACGTGCCCGAGACGCGCGTTTCGTGCGTCTTTCGCCCTTGGCCGATCCGCCGTACCGTCGGCCGGGAGCGAGAGGCTCCCGCGCCGCCCCCACGGGCCGCCTCCGCCACGAGGAGATCCCGATGAGCACCGCCGCCAGCCCTGCCCCGCCGGCACCCGGGTCCCCCGGACCGGGCCTGGACCGACGCCGCTTCCTGACCTACCTGGTCGGCGCGCCCACGCTGGCGGTCGCCGTCTCGTACGGCCTCGGCCCGTCCGCCGCCGTGGCCGCGATCCCCGGCTCGCCCGAGTCGGCCGACTTCATGGACCTCGGCGACATCCTCATCCTGGGCGCCAAGGCCACCGAGAGCCAGCTCATCCAGCTGGTCCTCGAGGAGGACGGCACCGTCTCCTGCGCTCTGCCGCGCGAGGAGGTCGGCCAGGGCATCACGACGGCCGTCGCCATGCTCATCGCCGACGAGCTCGACCTGCCGCTGTCGAAGGTCCGCGTCACCGTTGCCGACGCCCGCCCGGAGCTGCTCACCGGGCAGCTGACCGGCGGCTCCAACACGATCCGCTCGGTCTACGAGCCGGTACGCCAGGCGGCCGCCACCATGCGCGGCACGCTCGTCGCTGCGGCGGCGCAGCGCTTCGGCTCGCCGCGCCGCGGCCTTCGGACTCAGGACGGCGTCGTGCGCTCCCCCGACGGCGCCACGGCCAGCTACGGCTCACTGGCCCGCGCCGCCACCGACCCGCGGCTGTTCGCCCGGGCCGCGGCGCCCAAGGCCCTCGGGACCGGCGCACTGGTCGGCACGCCGCAGAACCGCGTCGACGCCCGCGCCATGGTCACCGGGCAGATGAAGTACACCAACGACCTCGAGCCGGTACCGGGCGCGCTGCGGGCGATGGTCCGCCGCCCCACGACCATCCGCGGCCGGGTCGATCAGATCCTCAACGAGGCCGCCGTGCGCAAGATGCCGGGTGTCGTCGACCTCGCCGTCGTCGACCTGTCGGTGGGCGGGCTCGGGGACGACGCCGCTGTCGGTCCTCGCTCGACCGGCGTGGCCGTCGTCGCGGAGACGTTCGGGCAGGCGCTCGACGCCAAGGAGGCGCTCGAGGTCACCTGGCTGCCCGGGCCGGTCGACCCCGCGGAGGACGACGCGTCGCTGAAGGAGAAGCTGCGCGCCGTCCAGCTGCCCTTCGCCGTACCGGTCGTGCCCGGCGTGACGGAGGCGGTCGAGGGCGAGTTCTACTTCCACTTCGCCAGCCACGCGCCGCTCGAGACCAACACCGCGATCGCCGACGTGCGGGCCGACGGCGCCGACGTCTGGGCCGGCACGAAGGTGCCGGTCGTGGCCCAGCAGACGATCGAGCAGGAGCTCGGCGTCCCGGTGAAGCTGCACGTCGTGCAGGGCGGCGGGTCGTTCGGCCGGCGCCTGTTCTTCGACGGCGCGCTCGAGGCGGCCCGCATCTCCAAGGCGGTCGGCAAGCCGGTCAAGGTCATGATGACCCGGATCGACGACATGCGGCACGGCCGCGCCCGCGCCGCGAGCGTCAACCACGTCCGCCTGACCCACGCGGCCGGCCAGGTGCTGAGCATGGAGCAGCGCGTCGCCAGCGTGGAGACCGACTTCCGCCACGGCCTCGGCGAGATCATCACTGCCGCCGGCGGCGCCCAGCTGAACCTGCCGGCCGCGGCGCTGCCGGTCTCGCTCGGCGGCAACGCCAGCTTCGCCCAGACCGTCTTCCTCACGACGGTGAAGTCGCCGTACCAGTTCGGCCAGACCAGCCAGCTGCTCAACGAGCTGGCGCTGCCGTTCAACACGGCCAGCTGGCGCTCGGTCTACTCGGCAAACGCCCGCGGCGCCGAGGAGATCATGGTCGACGAGCTGGCCGCGGCCATGGGCAAGGACCCGGCCGCGTTCCGGCTGGAGTTCCTCAGCGACGAGCGCCAGCGCGCGGTGCTGCAGGAGGTGCTGGAGCTCGGCGAGTGGGGCAAGCGGATGCCGGCCGGGACCGCACAGGGCCTGGGCTTCCACGAGGAGTACAAGTCGATGACCGCGTGCCTGGTGGAGATCGACGCGCGCGACCCGCAGGACCCGCGCGTGACGCGGGCGAGCATCGTCGCGGACGTGGGACTGCCCATCAACCCGCGTGGCCTGGAGGCGCAGCTGCAGGGCGGCCTGACCGACGCCATCGGCACCTGCCTGCGCACCGGCCTGCACCTCGAGGACGGCGGCTTCCTCGAGGGCAGCTACTCGCAGTTCCACTTCCCGCGACAGGCCGACAGCCCGCCCCGCCTGGACGTCGTCATCCTGCCGGCCACCACCGGCGAGCCCGGCGGCGCCGGCGAGCTCGGCGTCCCGGCCGCCTTCGGCGCCGTCGCCAATGCCTACGCCCGCGCCACCGGCACCAAGCCGCGCAGCTTCCCGATCGTCTTCCCCGTGGACTTCACGCCGTTCCCGACCGGCACGGGGTCCACCCGCGTCAACCCGCGCTAAGGAGCCCGACGTGCCTCAGTACTCCTTCGAGCTCAACGGCAGGACCGTCCAGGTCGACGCACCCGCCGACCTGTCCGTCCTGTGGGCCCTGCGCGACAAGCTCGGCGTCACCGGGCCCAAGTACGGCTGCGGCATCGACGTCTGCAAGGCGTGCACCAGCCACCTGGACGGCGAGGCGTTCAACCCCTGCGTCACCAACCTCGAGGACGTCGAGGGCCGTGAGGTCACCACGATCGAGGGACTGGCCGACGGCGACGTGCTGCACCCGGTGCAGGAGGCGTGGCTGGAGCAGGACGTCGCGCAGTGCGGCTTCTGCCAGCCCGGCCAGATCATGGCCGCGGTCGCGCTGCTGAAGCGCACCCGCAACCCCTCCGACGCCGACATCGACGCGATCGAGAACGTCTGCCGCTGCGGGACCTACTTCCGCGTGCGCACCGCCATCCAGAGCGCCGCGGCGAAGCTGGCCGCCCGTCCCGTGGCCGCACCAGGTCGTCCCGCCGCGGTCCCTGCCGGCGGCGCGGCCGCTCCGGCCGCCG
>JAOPWK010000336.1 GCA_025965735.1 Frankiales bacterium | reverse complement strand
TGCGGCGACAGCCGCCCGGGCTGGGGTGCGCGCACGCGACGGCCGTCCTGGGTCAGCGGGCGCGCAGCGGCGTCCGCGGCCTCGTCGAGCTCGTCCTGCGGCGTCGGCTGCGCGGCGCCCGGCTGGTGGACCTCAGGCTGCACGGGCCCAGCCTGCACGAGGTCAGCCTGCTCGTCGACGTGCCGTCGCTGCTGGACGGGCGCGTACGCCGCGGCGAAGCCTTCCTCGACCGCAGGGTCGAACGGCCCTCGGGACAAGCCGGTGCTCAGGCGTCCAGGCCCAGCCGGCGCGCAGACCGCGTCCGCTGGCGGGTCGAGCGCAGGCGGCGCAGCCGCTTGACGAGCATCGGGTCGGCGACCAGGGCCTCCGGCTTGTCGATCAGCGCGTTGAGGACCTGGTAGTAGCGCGTGGCGCTCATGTCGAACAGGTCGCGGATGGCCGTCTCCTTGGCGCCGGCGTACTTCCACCACTGGCGCTCGAAGGCGAGGATCGCGGTCTCCCGCTCGGTCAGCGTCGCCGCACCCGCCGGGACGACGGCCGCCAGCGGTGCGGGGGTGGATCCGCTCACGGGGTGCCTCCTGCCGGGCTGAATCACAACGTTGTCGTTCGCTGCCATGAAAGCACACGGACGGCTCCTGGCCGCGCAGCTCCGGGGGCTGAGCCAGTGCCACCCGTACGGCCCTGCCCGGAGGTCCCGTCCGGACGTAACGTCGCGTTCCGTGACGAGACGGACGTGAGGCGGCGACCGGTGGAGCAGGAGCGGGCGGGGCGCAGCGCCCTGCGGCGCGCGCTGCTCAGCGTTGCCTCCAGCGCGATCGCCGCGGGGGCCAACCTGCTGCAGGACGCACCCCCGCTGGACGTCGCCCTGTGGTCCGTCCTCGTGCCGATCCTGGTGGCAGCCGTCCTCGAGCTGGCGCCACGGGCACGTCAGCGGGTGCGCTGTGCGCGGCGGCAGCGCAAGGCGGTCGTCGTGCCGGACTCCGCCGCCAACAGCCCTGCGACACCGGACCCGGCGGTGCAGGCGCGGGCGGCGGCGGTCGCGCAGGCGCGGGCGGAGCTGCTGGGCGCGAAGGAGCAGCGCGCACCTCTGGAGGAGCTGCTGGCGCTGGCCCGGGTGCTGCACGAGTGCGAGCTGGACCTGGCGCGGGCGACCGCCTCCGCCGGCGGCCACGTGCCGCAGGCGCTGCGCGACGAGCTGCTGCTGCGGGACCGGCCGACGTCGGTGCCGAGCTCCTAGGGGTAGAGGCCGCGGGTGCGGTGCGCCTGCGCGACGCGGCCGACGCCGATCGTCTGCGCCGCCGTGCGCAGGGAGATCCCGCGCTCGCGCGCCATCGTCGACACCTGGTCGTACGCCGACTCCATCAGCGCCTTGAGCCGGTCGTTCACCTCGTCCTCGGACCAGAAGTAGGCCTGCAGGTCCTGGACCCACTCGAAGTACGACACGGCCACGCCGCCGGAGTTGGCGAGCACGTCCGGCACGACGAGGACGTTGTTGCCCTCGAGCACCTTGTCCGCGTCGGGGGTGGTGGGTCCGTTGGCGCCCTCGACGACGAAGAACGCCTTCACCTTGTCGGCGTTGCCCTCGTGGATGACGCCCTCGAGCGCCGCCGGCACGAGGATGTCGACGTCGAGCTCGAGCAGCTCGGCGTTGGTAATGGTGTCGGTGCCCGGGAAGCCGACGACGGTGTCCGCGCCGCTCTTGAGGTGCTTGAGCAGCGCAGCCGGGTTGAGGCCCCTGGCGTTGTAGACGCCGCCCTTCCAGTCCGAGACGGCGACGACGAGGCAGCCGGCGTCGTGCAGGAACTGCGCCGCCAGTCCGCCGACCTTGCCGAAGCCCTGCACCGCGACCGTGGCCCCGCGGTGGTCGACGCCCGCCTCGCGCAGCGCCGAGAAGGCGGCGTACATGACGCCGCGGCTGGTGGCTCCCCCGCGGCCCTCGGAACCGCCGACGCTGACCGGCTTGCCGGTGACGACGCCCGTCACCGTGTAGCCCTTGTGCGCGCTGAAGGTGTCCATCATCCAGGCCATCGTCTGCTCGTCCGTGCCGACGTCGGGGGCCGGGATGTCCTTCTCCGGACCGATGATCGGCATGATCTCGCTGGCGTAGCGACGGGTCACGCGCTCGAGCTCGTTGCGGCTGAGCAGCCGCGGGTCGACGGCCACGCCGCCCTTCGCGCCGCCGTACGGGATGCCGATGAGCGCGCACTTCCACGTCATCCACATCGCCAGCGCGCGGACCTCGTCCATGTCGGTGTCCGGGTGGAAGCGGATGCCGCCCTTGGCCGGCCCGCGGGAGAAGTTGTGCTGCACGCGGTAGCCCTTGAGGACCTTCAGCGTGCCGTCGTCGCGGCGCAGTGGGACGGCCACCTCCATCGACCTGCGCGGCGTCGCGAGCATCTCGTGCATGCCCTCGTCGAGGCCGAGCTGCTCCACCGCCTGGTCGAGCTGGTGCAGCGCGCTGTCGAGCGCGGACATGCGTGCGGACACGCGAGGAGCTCCTGTCGATCCTGCACGGTCGCCGTTGACCGTGCAGCGGGGCTGAGGATGCCACGTCGGAGCGGCCGCATGCGCGCAGCAGGCGGCTAGAGGAACTCGAGCCGGACCTCGTCGGTCGTCGGGTGCGACTGGCACGTCAGGACGACGCCGGCCGCCAGCTCGTCGGGCTCCAGGGCGTAGTTCACGTCCATCTCGACCGCCCCGACCACGCAGCGCGCGCGGCACGTCCCGCACACGCCGCCCTTGCAGGCGTACGGCGCATCGGCGCGCACCGCGAGCACGGCGTCCAGCACCGGGTCGCCGCTCTTGGACACCGGCAGCGTGGTGGCGCGGCCGTGCAGCACGACCGTCACCGTCGAGGTGTCGGGAGAGCCCGCCGCGACCACCCGCACGCGCGGCGGCGGGGCGTCGGCGTGGAAGAGCTCGACGTGTACCGACGAGGGGTCCACGCCCGCGTCGAGCAGCGCCTGCCGCCCGTCCGTCACCATCCCGAACGGCCCGCACAGGTACCACTCGTCGACGCCGTCGACCGGCAGCACGCTGGCGAACATCCGCGTGAGGCGCGGCCCGTCGATGCGGCCGGACAGCAGCTCGGACTCCTGCTCCTCACGCGACAGCACGTGGAAGACCTGCAGCCGCGACGGGAAGCGGTCCTTCAGGTCGGCCAGCTCCTCGAGGAACATCACGTCCCCGGACGTGCGGTTCCCGTAGACGAGGGTGACCGTGGACGACGGCTCGACATCCAGCACGCTCCACGCGATCGAGAGCACCGGCGTGATGCCGCTGCCGGCCGCGATGAGGCCGTACGAGCGGGTGCGGTCGGGGTCGACGTGCGGACCGAAGCGCCCGGCCGGGGGCAGCACCTCCAGCTGGTCGCCGGGACGCAGGCCGTCCAGCACCCAGGTGGAGAACACGCCGCCGTCCAGCCGCTTGACCGCGACGCGCAGCGGGCCGCCGGCGGCGCTGCTGCACACCGAGTACGTGCGGCGGAGGTCCACGCCGTCCACCACCCGGCGCAGGGTGAGGTGCTGGCCGGGACGGAAGGAGAAGACCGGAGCCAGCGCCTCCGGCACGTCGAAGGTGAGGGCGGCGGAGTCCGCGGTGAGCGGGTCGACGGCAGCGACCCGCAGCCGGTGGAACCCGACGGCGTTGTGGGTCACTAGTGCGCCTTGAAGTGGTCGAACGGCTCGCGGCAGGACAGGCACCGCCACATGGACTTGCAGGAGGTGGAGGCGAACCGCGTCATCTCCTCGGTGTCGCTGGACCCGCACTGCGGGCACTCGACGCGCGGGCGGATCTGCAGCAGCAGCTGGCCGGGTGGGGCGATCCCGAACTCCCGGAGCTTGAGCCTGCCGCCCTCGCTCATCCAGTCGGTCGTCCATGCGGGCGCCAGCACCGTCCGCACCTCGACGTCCTGGACACCGGCGGCAGACAGGGCGGTCACGATGTCGGAGCGGATCTCGTCCATCGCCGGGCAGCCGCTGTACGTCGGCGTCACCGTGACCACCACGTGCTCGCCCTCCACGACGACGTCCCGCAGGATGCCGAGGTCCTCGATGCTCAGCACGGGGATCTCCGGGTCGGTCACGCCCGCCAGCACCTCACGCACCGCGGCGGCACTCGTCACCAGGACACCCCCGGGTGCGAGCGGTGCAGGTGCTGCATCTCCGCCAGCAGGTAGCCGAAGGACTCGGTGTGCGTCCCCCGACGGCCACCGCTCGGCCGCCAGTCCGTCGACGGCACCGACAGGGTCGCCTCCGCCAGCACCTCCTCGACGCAGGAGCGCCAGAACGGCTGCAGCGCAGCGGGATCCGCAGCGACTCCGCGGGCGACGAGGCGGTCGAGCAGCGGGTCGCTCTCGAACAGCTCAAAGGCGTACGGCCACACCTCGTCCAGCCCCTTCTGCATCCGCAGGTGCGACTCCTCGGTGCCGTCACCGAGGCGGACGACCCACGACCGGGCGTGGTCCAGGTGGTAGGCGACCTCCTTGACCGCCTTGCCGGCAATCGCCGCGAGGTCGGCGTCGGTGGAGCCGCACAGCGCCTGCCAGAGCGGCAGCGCGTACGCCGACACCAGCAGCTGCTTGGCCATGGTGCGGCCGAAGTCGCCGTTCTCCAGCTCCACCAGCTGGGCGTTCACGAAGTCCGGCTCGTCGCGCAGGAAGGCCAGGTCGTCCTCGTCCCGCCCGGCGCCCTCGCGCGCACCGGCCAGCGTCAGCAGCGACCGCGACTGGCCGAGCAGGTCGAGCGCGAGGTTCATCAGCGCGACGTCCTCCTCGAGCTGGGGCGAGCGCGCGGCCCACTCGCACAGCCGCTGCGCGAGCACGAGCGCGTCGTCGCCGAGCCGGAGGCAGTACTGGGAGACGTCGGGGTCGACCATCAGAGGTGCGTGACCGAGTCGGGCACGTCGTAGAAGGTCGGGTGCCGGTAGGGCTTGTCGCCGCTGGGGTCGAAGAAGGCGTCCTTCTCGTCCGGGCTGCTCGCCACCACGTCGGTCGCACGGACGACCCAGATCGACACGCCCTCCTGCCGGCGGGTGAACAGGTCACGCGCGTTGCGCAGCGCCATGTGCGCGTCGGGCGCGTGCAGGCTCCCGGCGTGTGTGTGCGACAGGCCGCGCTTGCTGCGGACGAAGACCTCCCACAGCGGCTGCGCGCTGCTCACGCGGCGACCTCGCGCGCCGCCTGCTTGGACGCGTACGCCGCCGCGGCCTCGCGCACCCACGCGCCCTCCTCGTGCGCCGTCACGCGGCGCTCCAGGCGCTGGCGGTTGCACGGCCCGTTGCCCTTCATCACCTCGAAGAACTCGGTCCAGTCGATCTCGCCGAACACGTGGTGCCCGGTCGCCGCGTCCAAGCGCAGGTCCGGGTCCGGGACCGTCAGCCCGAGGTGCTCCGCCTGCGGGACGGTCGCGTCGACGAAGCGCTGGCGCAGCTCGTCGTTGCTGAACCGCTTGATGCCCCAGGCCATCGACTGGGCGCTGTTCGGGCTGTTGTCGTCCGACGGGCCGAACATCCTCAGCGACGGCCACCACCAGCGGTCGAGCGCGTCCTGCGCCATCCTCCGCTGCGCCGGCGAGCCGTTCGCGAGGACCGTCATCGCCTCGAAGCCCTGCCGCTGGTGGAAGGACTCCTCCTTGCAGACGCGGATCATGGCGCGCGCGTACGGCCCGGAGGAGCACCGCGTCAGCGGGACCTGGTTCATGATCGCGGCGCCGTCGACGAGCCACCCGATGGCCGCGACGTCGGCCCACGAGACGGTCGGGTAGTTGAAGATCGTGGAGTACTTCTGCCGTCCGCTGTGCAGCATGTCGAGCAGCTCGTCGCGGTCCGCGCCGAGCGTCTCGGCGGCGCCGTACAGGTAGAGCCCGTGACCGGCCTCGTCCTGGACCTTCGCGACGAGGATCGCCTTGCGGCGCAGCGAGGGGGCGCGCGTGATCCAGTTGCCCTCGGGCTGCATGCCGATGATCTCGGAGTGCGCGTGCTGCGCGATCTGCCGGATCAGCGTCTTGCGGTAGCCGTCCGGCATCTCGTCCCTGGGCTCGATCCGGCCGTCGCCGTCGACGATCTGCTGGAACCGCCGCTCGTCCACGCCTGGCCTCCTGGATTGCTGAACGTTCGTTCAGTATCGTGCCCGTGATGACGACGGGTCAAGCGCGCCGCGGCCGCCCACCGCGCTTCACCCCGGACGAGCTGCTCGACGTCGTGGTCGCGGAGTTCATCGCGCGCGGGTACGACGCGACCAGCATGGAGGACCTGGCCCGGGCCACGGGCCTCACCAAGTCCGCCGTCTACCACCACGTCAGCGGCAAGGAGGAGCTCCTCCGGCTGGCCGTCGCCCGCGCGGTCGATGCCCTGTTCGACGTCCTGGCCGAGCCGGGCAGCACGACCGGTGCAGCCGCGGACCGGCTGGAGCACGTCGTGCGCCGCAGCGCCGAGGTGCTGGTCGACCTGCTGCCGTACGTCACCCTCCTGCTGCGCGTGCGCGGCAACACCGACGCCGAGCGCTGGGCGCTGGGGCGCCGACGCGAGTTCGACCGACGGCTGGCCGGGCTCGTGCAGGACGCCATCGACGCGGGGGACCTCCGCAGCGACCTCGACCCGCGGCTGGTCACGCGGCTGCTGTTCGGGATGGTGAACAGCATCAGCGAGTGGTACCGCCCGACCGGGCAGCACGGCGTGCAGGAGGTCGCGGACGCGGTCGCGGCCCTGGCGTTCGACGGCCTGCGGTCCCGTTAGCGCCTGTCCACCGCGCGGCTGCGCCCGCGGAACTCCACGACCACCTCGTCGCCCCGGCGCACGGTCACGTCGTACACCCCGCGCCGGCCACGGCTCACCCGCTCCACCGCGGTCGCCACCAGCACGTCGCCCTCGTGCACCGGCGCGAGGAACTCCACGTCCGCACCGGCAGCGACCGTGGGCCGCTCGCTGTTGCAGGCGAAGGCGAAGGCCGTGTCGGCCAGCAGGAACATGTACCCGCCGTGGCAGGTGCCGTGGCCCTGCAGCATCTGCGGCGTGACCGTCATCGTCACCGTGGCGGTCCCGTGGCCCGCGTCGGTCAGGGCGATCCCCAGGGCCTGGCTCGCGACGTCCCGGTCGTACAACTGCCGCGCCACGTCGTCCATGCGCGCAGTCTGCCGCTCTGGCACAGTGCGGCCGTGCTTCTGGAGAGCTGGGTCGCGGGCCGCTGGCGGACGCCGGCCGACGAGGGCGTGCCGCTCGTGCACGCCGTCACCGGTGAGGAGGTCGCGCGGCTGTCCAGCGCGCCGGTTCCCGTCGCGGACGCGCTGGCCTTCGCGCGCGGCACGGGCGGACCGGCGCTGCGCGCACTGACCTTCCACGAGCGCGCCGGGATCCTGAAGTCGCTCGCGCTGCACCTGACGGAGCGCAAGGAGGAGCTGTACGAGCTGTCATACGCCACCGGGTCGACGCTCGAGGACTCGCTCATCGACGTGGACGGCGGCTTCGGCACGCTGCTCGCGTACGCCAGCCGCGGACGCCGGGAGCTCCCCGCCGGGAACGTCTTCGTGGACGGCCCGCTCGAGCAGCTCGGCAGGACCGGCTCCTTCGTCGGCCGGCACGTGCTCACCCCGCTGCAGGGCGCGGCGCTGCAGGTGAACGCCTACAACTTCCCCGTCTGGGGGATGCTCGAGAAGCTCGCGCCAGCGTTCCTCGCGGGCGTGCCGAGCATCGTGAAGCCCGCACCGCAGACGGCGTACGTGGCCGAGCTGTGCGTGCGCCAGATCGAGGAGTCGGGACTGCTGCCCGACGGCGCGCTGCAGCTGCTGAGCGGCGACGTCGACGGGCTGCTCGACGGGCTCACCGGCCAGGACCTGCTCAGCTTCACGGGCTCCGCCGCCACGGCACGCACGCTGCGCGCGCACCCGTCGGTCGTCGCGGCCAGCGTGCGCTTCAACGCCGAGCAGGACTCGCTGAACGCCTGCGTGCTCGGCCCGGACGCCGTGCCGGGCAGCCCTGAGTTCGACCTGTTCGTGCGGGAGGTCGTGCGCGAGATGACCAGCAAGGCAGGCCAGAAGTGCACGGCCATCCGCCGGGCCTTCGTGCCGCGCGCGCACGTGCAGGACGTCGCAGGCGCCCTGCGCGCGAAGCTCGACGCGGTGGTCGTCGGCGACCCGCGCGACGAGGCGACGCGCATGGGCGCACTGGTCACGACGCAGCAGCGCGATGCGGTGCGCGCAGCGGTGCAGCAGCTGGGCGGGTCGCTCGTCACCACCGATCGCACTCCTCACGGCCCAGGCGCCTTCATGTCGCCGGTGCTCGTGCACGCCGACCCGGACAGCCCGGCGCCGCACGACGTGGAGGCCTTCGGCCCGGTCAGCACGCTGATGGCGTACGACGACGTGGGGCACGTCGTCGACCTGCTCGCCCGCGGCCAGGGCAGCCTCGTCGCGTCCGTCATCAGCAGCGACCTCGACTTCGTGCGCGAGACCGTCCTCGGGGCGGCACCGCACCACGGCCGGATCCTGGTGCTCGACCCGTCGACGGCGAAGGAGTCCACCGGGCACGGCTCCCCGCTGCCGCACCTGGTGCACGGCGGACCCGGGCGCGCCGGCGGCGGCGAGGAGCTCGGCGGGCTGCGGGCGGTCCTGCACCACATGCAGCGGACCGCCGTGCAGGGCTCACCGGGGGTGCTCGCCGCGGTCACCGGCGTCTACACGCGCGGCGCCGCACGGCAGGAGACGGCGGAGCACCCGTTCCGCAAGACGATGTCGGAGCTCCAGGTCGGCGACAGCGTCACGACGAAGGCGCGGCAGGTGACGCGCGAGGACGTGGACCACTTCGCGGAGTTCACCGGCGACACGTTCTACGCGCACACCGACGAGCAGGCCGCAGCGGCGAACCCGCTGTTCGGCGGGATCGTCGCCCACGGCTACCTGGTGCTGTCCCTCGCGGCCGGCCTGTTCGTGGACCCGGCCCCCGGCCCCGTGCTGGCCAACACCGGGCTGGACCGGCTGCGCTTCACCAAGCCGGTCAAGCCCGGCGACACCATCCGGGCTGTGCTCACCTGCCAGAGCAAGGCGCCGCGCACGCCCGAGCAGGGCGAGGTGCGCTGGGACGTGCAGGTGCTCGACCAGGACGACGCGCTGGTGGCGTCCTACGAGCTGCTGACGATGGTGCGGGCCTAGCCGCGCTTCACGCCGTACATCGCGGCGTCCGCGACGGCGACCAGTCCGGCGGCGTCGTGGCCGTCGGAGACCGCGAAGCCGACGGACGCGCTCACCGGGAGCGGCTGTCCCTCCCACTCCACGGTGAAGCGCAGCACGTCGCGGTAGCGCTCCGCCACGAGCTCCGCCATCGGACGCGGAAGCCTTGCCGCGGCGAGGAACTCGTCGCCCCCGAGCCGTGCGACCAGGTCACCGGGCTGCGCCGCCCCGTGCATCCGCCGGCCCACCTCCGCGAGCACCGCGTCGCCGGCGGCGTGCCCGAGGGCGTCGTTGACGTCCTTGAAGGAGTCGACGTCGACGTAGACCGCGAGCACCACCTCTCCGGCGCGGCAGGCCTGCAGCTGCTCGCTGAGCCAGGGCTCCACCACCCGTCGGGTCGCGCAGCGCGTCAGCGGGTCGGTGTCGGCCTCGGCGCGCGCCTGCTCGGCGCGCTCGCGCTCGGTCGCTACCGCCTGCTCCTGCTCGACCTGCGCGGCGATGAGCCGCGCGAACAGGCGCATCGTCGGCAGGTGCGTGTCGACCTGCTGCGCCTGCTCGGAGTCGGCGGCGCAGAGCGTCCCCCAGACGCGACCGTCGGACAGCGAGACCGGTACCGAGACGTACACCTGGATCCCGAGGTCCGCGGCAGCGTCGGAGTCACCCCACACGTCAGGGACGTCCGTCGTGCAGGGCCGCCCCTCGTCGAGCGCCCGCTTGCAGAGGGTGTCGCCCCACGGCACGTGCAGCCCCTCCGGCAGCGCGAACCCCTCCCGGGTGTTGTGCGAGTAGCGGATCTCCTGCACGTCACGCCCCTCGTCGATGACCGTGAGGTACGACGAGGCCAGGCCGGTGAGGTCGTGCAGCGCGTCGAGCAGCGGTCGGCTCAGGTCCTCCACGCTGCGTGCCCCGCCCACGGCGTCGGCGATGGCGGACAGGTCCGGCGTGCGGCGCCGTGCCGGCTCGGCCCGCTCCGGCGCGCCGAGCAGCGGCACGACGACCTCGCCAAGACCGCGCAGCACCTCGCCGTCGCGCGCGTTGAGACTCTGGTGGCGGTCGTGGCCGTGGGCTGCCAGCGTCCCGACGACCCGGCCGTCGCCGTCCCGCAGTGCGACACCGGCGTAGGAGCGGATCCTGTGGTCGGCGGTCGCCGCCAGCCCCTGCAGCTCCGGGCGCAGTTGCACGTCGCCCACGAACAGCAGGTCCGCCTCCACGACGTGCCCGCACCAGGTCTGCGCCAGCGGAGCGGTCCGGCCCTCGACGTCCGGGACCACCGTTCCGTCCGCCTGCAGCGCCATCCGCACCGTCCGCTGCGCGCCGCCCGGTTCGACGGTGCAGAGGACGGCGGCGTCCATGCCCAGCTGCTCGCACACCAGCAGCAGGAGACGGCGCAGCACGGCGCGCGGCTCACCCGCCACCGTGCGGGCCAGCTGCTGCAGCTCCGGGACGGAGCCGCGCGCACGGTCCACCTCGAGCGCGTCCAGGCGCGGGTGGTCCGGGAGCGTCACCGTTACACCTACGCCGCGCCCAGCAGGGGGCCGAGGTCGTAGACGGCGACGCCCGCGGCGAGGACGGTGAGCCCGCGCAGCAGCGACCCGGTCACCTCCGGGCCTGCTCACGCCCGTGCTCGACCGGCGTCGCGACCCGCGCCGCAGCGCCCAGCAGCAGCTCGACCTCGACCCGCGAGGGGCCGCTCTCGTACGTCGTCGTGCTCATGGCTCCCCCAGCTCATCGGCTCAGGAGCAGTTCGTCCTCCTGACCACGTCGACTGGAGCGCCGGACCGGAAGATGGCCCGAAGTCAGACAGGGGGGTGAGGTCGAGGTGGCCAGAGGCGACCACCTCGCACCACCCGGAAGGAGCAGGTCAGGCGGCGGTGGCGCTCGCCGAGCCCGGGACCCACGCCTGCTCGCTGCCGCACCAGCAGCGGTAGACGACCTGGTCGCCGTCCACGCGGAGCACCTGGCTCGGGAAGATCAGCTGACGCCGGGTGCAGGTGGTGCAGGCGATGACGAACACGGTTCCCCCTCGGGCTGGGTGTGGCTGGTGACGTCCACGCTAGGTGCACGCACAACAAGGTGGTAGGGCCACATACCTGCCTGAGCCATAGGCTGTGCCTATGCTCTCCCTGCACCAGCTCCGCTGCTTCGCCACGGCGTACGAGCACCGGTCCTTCACCGCCGCGGCCACCGAGCTCGGGTACGCCCAGCCGTCGCTGTCCGAGCAGATCCGGCTGCTCGAGCGGGCCGTGGGCGCGCCGCTGTTCACGCGGGCTGGCCGCGGCGTCATCCCCACCGAGGCCGGCGAGGCGCTGCTGCCGCACGCCCAGCGGACGCTGGCCGCCGCGGCGCAGGCGCAGGCGGCCGTCGCGTCGGTGGCCACGCTGGAGACCGGCACGCTGCGCTTCGGCATCTTCGGAACCGCGCGCCTGTACATGGGAGCCGCGCTCATCAGCGACGTGCTGGAGCGCCACCCCGGCCTACGGGTCGAGCTCATCGGCCAGAACTCGACCGAGGTGCTCGAGGAGCTTCGCCGGGGCCGGCTCGAGGCGGCCATGATCTCGCTGCCGGTCGCCGACGACTCGATGCTCGTGCGACCGGTGGCCCGTGAAGAGCTCGTCTACGTCAGCGCCGACCCCGCGCGCCTGCAGTCGCCCGTGACGGCCAAGGCCCTGTCCGCGGCCAGCCTGGTGCTGCCGGAGGCGACCTGGCGCACCCAGGACGCGTCCCGGGTGCTGCTCAACCGCTTCGCGCAGGAGGCCGGCCGCACGCTGCAGACGCGGGTGGAGTGCGAGGACGTGGAGACCGCCCTCGAGCTCGTGCAGCGCGGGCTGGCCGACTCGGTCGTGCAGCGGGCGGTGCTCGACGAGCTCGGCCCGCGGCTCGCGCCGGACGTCGGCTGGGTGTCGCTGCGGCCGCGCCTCTACGACACCATCGCCGTCGTCCACCGCAAGGACGCGGTGCTGTCCGCCGGCGCCCGGCTGGTCATCGAGCTCGCGGTCGCCCGCATCCAGGCCGTGGCCGAGCCGGTGAGGTCAGCCTCGACGGGGTAGCGGTCGGGACATGCCCTCCACGACCACTGGACTGACCGTCGCCGTCACCGGCCCCACCGGCACCTTCGGGTACGGCCTCATGCCCCTCCTGCAGGCCGACCCGCGGGTGTCCAAGGTGATCGGCATCGCCCGCCGCCCGTTCGACCCGGCCGCCGAGGGCTGGACGAAGATGGAGTACCGGCAGGGCGACGTGCGCGACCCGGCGGCGCTGCGCGAGGCCTGCGAGGGCGCGGACGTCGTCGTCCACCTCGCCTTCCTCATCGTCGGCGGCAGCGGCGACATGACGCGGGCCATCAACGTCGACGGGACGCTCAACACCTTCCGCGCGGCCGCCGACGCCGGCGCCGAGCGCTTCGTGTACGCGTCGTCGATCGCCGCGTACGGCTTCCACAAGGACAACCCGGTCGGCATGACCGAGGACTGGCCGGTGCGCCCGGCGGACAAGCTCTTCTACGCGCAGGAGAAGGCCGAGCTGGAGCACCTGCTGCAGCAGGAAGCCGCCGAGCGTCCGGAGCTCGCGCTCTACCTGCTGCGCCCGCCGGTCGTGCTCGGCCCGCACACCATCGGCGGCAAGACCGTCTTCCCGGGGCCGCTCGCGCCGCTGAACAAGCACCTGCAGGGGATGTTCCGCCGCCTGCCGGTGCCGGTGCCGGCCGCCGTGCCGGACATCAAGCTGCAGTTCATCCACGAGGACGACGTGGGCCGGGCGCTGCTGCAGTGCGTGGTCGCCGCCGGACCCCCTGGGGCGTACAACATCGCCGGTGACGGCGTGCTGTCCGCCGTCGACGTCGCCCGCGAGCTCGGCTTCCTGGCCGTGCCGCTGCCGGCCGGACCGGTGCACGCCGCCGCCCGGGCCGCCTCCAAGGTGCCGCTGCTGCCGAGCTCGATGCAGTGGGTCGAGGCCTTCAGCCACCCCGCCGTCATGGACACCACGCGCGCCAAGACCGAGCTGGGCTGGGAGCCGCAGTACACCGGCCTGGAGGCGCTGCAGGACACCCTCGACTCGTGAGCGCGGAGCGACCGCGCGTCGGGCTGGTGCTGGGGGCGGGCGGGGTGCTCGGCGGCGCCTGGCTGGCCGGCGCCCTCGCCGCGCTGACCGAGAGCACCGGGTGGGACCCGGCGATGGCCGACGTCGTCGTCGGCACGTCCGCCGGCTCGATGATCGGCTCGCTGCTGGCCGGCGGCGTACCGCCGTGGTTCATGGTGGCGCACTCGGCCGGCGAGAGCTTCCCGGGGCTGCTGGACGCGACCGGGCAGCCGACGGACGAGGCGGACCGCTCCGCGGGCGGGACGCTGGTGCGCAAGCGCGGCTTCCCCGACCTGCGCCCGCACGCGCTGGCCTTCGGCGTGCGCGCGCTGCGCAGCCCGCGCCTGCACCGCGCCGGTGCCGTCGCCGCGGCGTTCGCTCCTCGCGGGGTCATGTCGACGCGGCCGCTGCGCGAGACGGTCCAGCGCGTCGTGCCGACCGACTGGGCTGAGCACCCGGCGCTGTGGGTCGTCGCCACCGACACCTCGACCGGCCGGCGCGTGGTCTTCGGCCGGCAGGACGCGCCGCCGGCGCAGCTGTCGGAGGCCGTCGCCGCGTCCTGCGCCGTGCCCGGCATCTACCGGCCGGTGCGCATCGGCGACCGGACGTACGTCGACGGCGGCGCGTGGTCGCCGTCCAACCTGGACTGCGTCGCCCGCGAGCAGCTCGACCTGGTGCTGTGCCTCAACCCGCTGTCCTCCCGCCCCGAGGAGCTGCTGCGCGCGGGGCGCGGCGCCGTGCGCGGCGGCATGCGCCGGACGACCGGCAGGCGGCTTGGCTGGGAGGCGCGGCGCCT
>JAOPWK010000330.1 GCA_025965735.1 Frankiales bacterium | reverse complement strand
GGCGGCGACATGGGCGGCGGCGGCGACTGGTAGGTCCACAACCGGTGTGGCGACCCCCGCCGCTGTCGGCGGTCCGGGGCAGGATGTCCGGGTGACGCTGCAGCTCGGCCTGGAGGGGATGCCCAAGCGGCTGTTCTCGTGCACGCCGTCGCGCCTCACGACCTGGCTGGACTGCCCGCGCCGCTATCGGATGACCTACCTCGACCGGCCCGCGCCGGCGCGCGGCGGACCCTGGGGGCACAACACCGTGGGCGCCACCGTGCACCTCGCGCTGGCCCGCTGGTGGTCCGAGCCGCTCGACCGCCGCACCCCGTCGGTCGCGCGTGCGCTGCTGGACCGCGCCTGGACGACGGACGGCTTCCTCGACGACGCGCAGGCCGAGCGCTGGCGGGTGCGGGCCGGCGACATGGTCGAGCGGTACGTCGCAACGCTCGACCCGTACGACGAGCCCGTCGGGGTCGAGCGGACCGTCTCGACCCGCAGCGCCGCGTTGGCGGTCAGCGGGCGTGTCGACCGGATCGACCAGCGCGGCGACGAGCTCGTCGTCGTCGACTACAAGACCGGTCGCTCGGTGCTCACGGCCGACGACGCCCGCGGCTCGCTGGCCCTGGCGCTGTACGCCCTCGCGGCCGCCCGCACCCTGCGCCGCGCCTGCACCCGGGTCGAGCTGCACCACCTGCCGACCGGCAGCGTCGTCGCCTTCGACCACACCGAGCAATCGCTGGCCCGTCACCTGTCCCGCGCGGAGGCCATCGGCGAGGAAGCGGTGGCCGCGGCCGAGGCGCTGCTCGACGGCGGAGACCCCGAGCTGCTGTTCCCGGCTCGGCCGAGCTCGAGGTGCGGCTGGTGCGACTTCGCGCGCAGCTGCCCCTCCGCGGCCGGCGCGGCGCGGCGTCCCTGGGAGGGCCTGGCGGAGGAGCGCGAGGAGCCGTGAGTCGGGTCTTCCGCGGCTGGTGGGTCGTCGCCGGCGTCTTCGTCATGCTGCTGGTCACCGCCGGCATCGGCTTCTACGGCCTGGCCGTCTACCTGCGCGCGCTCACCACCGAGCAGGGCTTCTCCGTCGGTGCCGTCTCCGGCGCGACGGCGGTCTTCTTCCTCGTCAGCGGGGTGACCGGCCTGCCGGTGGCGGCCTACATGGCCAAGCGCGACCCGCGGCCGATGATCGCGGCCGGCGCGCTGGCCAGCGGAGCCTCGCTGGTGCTGCTCGGCCAGGTGTCGCAGGTCTGGCAGGTCTACGCCGTCTACGCGCTCTTCGGCGCCGGTTTCGCGGCCTCCTCGCTCGTGCCGGGGACGACGCTGGTCACCCGCTGGTTCTCCCGGCGCCGGTCCGTCGCCCTGTCGGTCGCGTCCACCGGGCTGTCTGCCGGCGGCGTGGTGCTGACCCCCGCCGTCGCCACCTTCATTGACCGGTACGGCCTGTCGACCGTCGCGCCCTGGCTCGGCCTCGCGCTGGTGCTCGGCGTGGTGCCCGTGACCGCCCTGCTGCTGCGGCCCGGTCCCGAGGCCATGGGGCTGCTCCCCGACGGCGACCCCGCACCGCCGCCCGGCTCGCCCGCGGCCTTCCTCGGGACCCTGGCTCTGGAGGCGCTGCGGACGCGCTTCTTCGCCGCCGTCACCGTGGCGCACCTGCTCGCCATGCTCGCCCAGGTCGGCGGCATCGCCCACCTGTTCAACCTGGTCGCGGACCGGACCGACCAGGACCTGGCCAAGGTCGCGCTGTCCCTGCTGGCCATCTCCAGCCTGGTCGGCCGACTGGCCGGTGGCGCCTTCGTCAGCCGTACGTCCATGCGCGGGTTCGCGCTGGTGCTGATGGTCGGGCAGGCCGCCTCTCTCATCGGGCTCGCCGTCACCGAGTCCCGCACGGGCCTGCTGGTGCTGACGGTCGCCTTCGGCCTCACCGTCGGCAACCTGCTGATGCTCCACCCGCTGCTGCTCGCCGAGCGGTTCGGCGTGCGCGACTACGGCCGGATCTACTCCCGCAGCCAGCTCGTCGCCACCCTCGGCGTCGCCTCGGGTCCGGCCGCCATCGGCCTGCTGCACGACGGGCTCGGAGGCTACGGCGCCGCCTTCACCCTGGCCGGCCTCGCCTCGGTCGTCGCGGCGGCGGTGCTCGCTGTGAGCGGGCCGACCCGGGTGCCTGCACCGGTCGTCTCGCCCGCGTCGGTCTGAGGCTGAGCGGCCGGGGAAGGCTCTGCAGCCCGAGCACAGGAGCGCGCCATGACCCAGCCGGACGTCAACCCCGACAGCGAGTCGCACCCGCGCGGCGAGAACATCGACGACCCGCCCACTGAGCCGTCCGTGCAGGACCCGGAGCTGGCCGCGGAGAGCGCCGAGGCCTCCGGCGCCGGCGGCTGACCCGCCCCCTCCCCGCCGATCATGCAGTTGTGACACGGCCGCTGAGCGTGCGGCTGTGCAACAACTGCATGATCGGCGGGGTCATGGCCAGGTGGGCGTGCCCGGCGCACCATGAGCGCATGGGCGGGATCGGCACGGAGCGGCGCGAGGTCGAGTTCGAGCCGCTGCCGGACGAGTCGGTGCAGGAGCCGCGCGAGCAGCCGGCCCCTACTGAGCCGGTCCGCGAGCCCGCTCCGGCATGACGGCACTGGTCCCGGGCGAGCTGCGCGGCTACCGGCAGTTCGACCTCGACGGGGGCCTGCGCCCGCTCGTGCACGGCGCGAACGGTCCGTGGGACGCGGTCCTGGAGCGGGCGGTCTGCGCGAAGGGGCTCGACCATGTGCCGCCGCAGGCCGATTGCACCTGCGGGCTCTACACGACGTACCGCCCGGGCAGCGGCACCGTCAGCATCGGCGCGGCCAACGCCGTCATCCGCGCCCGCAGGCGGTGCGTGCTCGGCGACCGCGGCTTCCGCGCCGCCAGCGCCCGGATCGAAGCCGCCCTCCCGCTCACCCACCTGCACCGAGCTCGCGGACGTCCTGCGGCTACGGCGTGCTGCTGCTCCCGCGCGACCGCGCCGCGGAGCTGGCCGCCGACTGGTGGCCGCTGCTCGTGCTGCTCGTCCTGGCCGTGCAGGCCGGCTTCATCTGGCTGCTCACCCGGTTGATGGCGCTGCAGCTGCCGGGGGAGCGGCTCTAGACGCGGCGGCCGCCCGCTGCCGCTCCAGGTGCGCCTGCTCCACAGCGTTGCCGGACAGCGCGATCGCCCGGTCGTACGCCGGGACCGCCTCGCCGTCCCGCCCCGTCCGGCGCAGCAGCTCGGCGCGGGTGAGGTGGAACGGCAGGTAACGCGGCGCAGCCGGTCGATGGCGCACCGCTTGGCGGTCGTGACGATCCACCCGCCCGGGTTCGGCGGCAGGTCGTCGACGGCCCCACCGCTCGACCGCGACGGAGACGGCGTCCGCCACGGCCTCCCCGGCCGAGGTCGACGTCGCCGAGGAGGCGGATCAGCGCAGCCACCGCACGCCCGTGCTCCTCGCGGAACGCGCGCGCGATGTCGGCGGTCACTCCCCCTGGAACGGCCGCACCTCGACGTCGCCTCGGCAGGCGGCGGCGCGCTCGGCGATCTTCAGCGCCGCGTCCAGGTCCTCCACCCGGATCACCCAGAAGCCGCCGAGCTGCTCCTTGGTCTCCGACTGCGGACCGTGGGTCACGCGCGTCGATCCGGCCTTGTAGCGCACCGACGTCGCCGTGTCCTTCGGCATCAGGCCGCCGGCGAACACCCAGCTGCCGCTGGCCTGCAGCTCCTCGTTGCAGGCCTCCACCGCCGCGAACATCTGCTGCATCACCTCGGGCTCGGGCGTCGGGAAGTCGCCGTCGTGGTGGACGCTGAGCAGGTCCTCCTTCATGGTGGTTCTCCTCGTTCAGGTGCCCGGCTCGCCCGCTCCTCACCCTGTCTACGAACGGCACCCGCCCGGTCGACAGCCTGGCTCAGATCTTTCCGGGCCGTGCGAAGGTGACCTCATGAGCCGTTGGGCGAGCGCGAAGGCCGCCACCTTCTCCGAGTCCGTCATCCGCGAGATGTCCCGGCTGTGCGCCGCTTCCGGCGGCGTCAACCTCGCGCAGGGCTTCCCCGACTTCGCCTGCCCCCAGGAGCTCAAGGACGCCGCGAAGCAGGCCATCGACGACGACGTCAACCAGTACGCGATCACCTGGGGGGCCAAGGCGTTCCGCGACGGCATCGCTGGCAAGGTCGCCGCCACCTACGACGGCTGGACGGTCGACCCGGAGACCGAGCTGTGCGTCACCTGCGGCTCGACGGAGGCGATGATCGCGACGCTGCTCGCCACCGTGGACCCGGGTGACGAGGTGATCGTGTTCGAGCCGTTCTACGAGAATTACGGCCCTGACGCGGTTCTCAGTGGGGCGACGCCGCGCTACGTGACGCTGCACGCGCCGGACTGGTCCATCGACGCGACCGAGCTGCGGGCAGCCTTCAGCGACAAGACCCGCGCGATCATCGTCAACACGCCGCACAACCCGACCGGCAAGGTCTTCACCCGCGCCGAGCTCGAGCTCATCAGCGGGCTCTGCCAGACCTACAACGCGCTGTGCCTTACGGACGAGATCTACGAGCACATCGTCTACGACGCCGAGCACGTCCCGCCGGCGACGGTCCCCGGACTCGAGGACCGCACCGTCACCATCAACGCGCTGTCCAAGACGTACGCGGTGACCGGCTGGCGGGTCGGCTGGGCCATCGCGCCGGCCGAGATCACCAGCAGCATCCGCAAGGTGCACGACTTCCTCACCGTCGGCGCCGCCGCGCCGCTGCAGGCCGCGGGTGCCGCTGCCATGGCGCTGCCGCCGTCGTACTACCTCGAGGAAGCGGCGAAGTACCGCGAGCGGCGCGACCTTCTCTGCAGCGTGCTCGCCGAGGCCGGCTTCACCTTCCGGGTACCGGACGGCGCGTACTACGTCCTCTGCGAGACCGGCGAC
>JAOPWK010000313.1 GCA_025965735.1 Frankiales bacterium | reverse complement strand
CCAGGACTCGTACGCCGACGGCGGCAGGTACACCCCGCGCGAGAGCATGGCGTGGAAGAAGGCGGTGTAGCGGGCGGTGTTCTGCCGGGTGGCCGTCGCGTAGTCGACGACCTCGTGGTCGGCGAAGAAGATTCTGAACAGGCTCCCGGCGCGGCTGACCCGGTGCGGGACGCCGGCGGTGGTGAGCGCCTCGGAGGCCAGGCGTGCGACGGCCTCGGCGGTCGCGTCGACGTGCGCGTAGACCTCGTCGGTGCAGTGCTCGAGCGTGGCCCGGCCCGCCGCGACGGCGAGCGGGTTCCCCGACAGCGTGCCCGCCTGGTAGACGGGGCCCTTCGGCGCCAGCCGCGCCATGACGTCCGCACGGCCGCCGAAGGCCGCCGCCGGCAGGCCGCCGCCCATGACCTTGCCGAAGGTGAACAGGTCCGGCACGACGCCCTCGCGCCCGAACCAGCCGGCCCTGGTGATCCGGAAGCCGGTCATCACCTCGTCGAGCACGAGCAGCGCGCCGTACTGCTCGCACAGCGCCTTGAGCCCCGCGTTGAAGCCGGGCAGCGGCGGGACGACGCCCATGTTCGCGGCGGCCGCCTCCGTGATGACGACGGCGATCTGGTCGCCCTGCTCCTCGAACGCGGTCTGCACCGCGGACAGGTCGTTGTACGGCAGCACGATCGTGTCGGCCGTCGTCGCGCCGGTGACCCCGGGGGTGTCCGGCAGGCCGAGGGTGACGACACCGGAGCCGGCGCTGGCGAGCAGTGCGTCGACGTGGCCGTGGTAGCAGCCGGCGAACTTCACGACCTTGCTCCGGCCGGTGAACCCGCGAGCGAGCCGGATCGCGGACATCGTCGCCTCGGTCCCGCTGTTGACCAGGCGGACCTGCTCGACCGGGCCGACGCGGTCGACGATCAGCTCGGCGAGCTCGACCTCGCCGGCACTCGGGGTGCCGAAGCTGGTGCCCCTGGTGGCTGCGGTCTGCAGCGCCTCGACGACGGCCGGGTGCGCGTGGCCGAGGATCATCGGGCCCCAGCTGCAGACCAGGTCGACGTACTCGCGGCCGTCCACATCGGTGAGGTACGGGCCGGTGCCGCTGGCCATGAAGCGCGGCGTGCCGCCGACCGCCTGGAAGGCGCGCACCGGGCTGTTCACCCCGCCCGGGATCACCGCCTGCGCGCGGTCGAACAGCGCCTCGCTGGCCGGCGCCTCGAAGGGGTAGGTCATGCCGGCCATCCTCCCCTGCGGCCACGACCGCCGCTCAGGCAGGCTCCGTCAGCCCGCGCGGTCCGGCTGCGGCGCGCCGGCCGGCAGGGTCATCAGGACGAGCTCGGCGCCGTACGGGTCCCGAACGCCGCCGATCCGGCCGAAGGCGGTGTCCTTCGCCGGCATGGTCACGCTCCCGCCGGCCTGCCCGGCAGCGACCAGCGCGGCGTCCACGTCGGCCACCGCGAAGGAGACGAGCCAGTGCGACGGCGTCCCCTCCGCGCTGTCCATCATCCCGCCCATCCCGCCGAGCGGCGCCTGCTCCGCCGGCAGCCGGAACGTGCCGTAGTCCGGGCCGGCCATCGCGAGCATGTCCACCTGGAAGCCGAACACGCCGCGGTAGAAGGCCTGCGCAGCAGCAGGATCCGTCGAGCGCAGGTCCTCCCAGACCAGGCCGCCGGGCTCGTTCACGAGGGCGGCGCCGATCATCGCCCCCGCCTGCCACACCCCGAACACGGCCCCGGACGGGTCGGCGGCGATCCCCATGCGGCCCGTCTCGCCGACGTCGCCGACCGGCAGCAGGACGGTGCCGCCGTGCTCGGCCACGGCGGCCATGGTGGCCTCGGCGTCGTCGGCCGCGAAGTAGAGCGTCCAGGCGGTACGCGCGCCGGGCTGCATCGGGCTGATGCCCGCGACGGCGTGGCCGCCCACGAGCGCGACGACGTAGCCGCCGTGCTTCTCAGCCGGCTCCGACACCTCCCAGCCGAGGACAGCGGCGTAGAAGGCGCCGGCGGCCACGACGTCCGGGGCCATGAGGTCGACCCAGCAGGGGACGCCGTTGGGCCAGGGCGAGGTGCGGATGCTCATGGCGATGCCTACCGCTGCGGCTACCCGATCTGCAAGCAGGCCGTCAGCGCCGCCACCATCAGCGGCACGTCCTCGGACGAGCCCAGCTCGCGGCACGAGTGCATGCCCAGCAGGGGCGACCCGACGTCCACGGTGGAGAGCCCCAGCCGCATCGCGGTGAGCGGCCCGATGGTCGAGCCGCAGGGTTGGTCGTTGCGGCTGACGAAGTGCTGCACCTGCACACCGGCGTCGGCGCAGCGCGCGGCGAACCAGCCGCCGCTGCGGGCGTCGGTCGCGTAGGACTGGTTGGCGTTGAGCTTGAGTACCGGGCCGCCGCCGAGCACAGGCGTGTGCGACGGCTCGTGCCGCTCGCCCTGCGTCGGGTGCTGCGCGTGCGCCATGTCGGCGCTCACCAGGTGAGAGCGCGCGATCGCGACGTGCAGGTCCTGCGGGTCGACCCCGCCCGTGGCGGCGACGATCCGGGCGACGACGTCCTCCAGGAAGGAGCCGCGGGCGCCCTCCATCGAGCCGCTGCCCACCTCCTCGTGGTCGTTCGCGACGACCAGCTGCGTGTGCGCGGCCGGCTCCGCCGCGAGCAGGGCGAGGGTGGCGCTGTGGCAGGAGCCGAGGTTGTCCAGCCGCGGTGCGGCGACCCAGGAGCCGTCGATGCCGGTCGCCGCGGCGGGCTGACTGTCGGCCAGGACGAGGTCGTGCCCGAGCACGTCCGCCGCGTCGAAACCGGCCACCCCCGCCAGCACGTCGAGCAGGGAGTCGGCGTCGACGTCGTCGCTCCCCCATACGGGGACGAGGTGGTGCTGCGGGTCGAGCTTGAGCCCGTCGCGCACGGCCCGGTCGAGGTGGATCGCCAGCGAGGGCAGGCGGATCGGTCCGCCGGGCAGGCGCACGTGGTGCAGCGCGACGCCGCCGTCGGACGCGCGGGTGGCCAGGCGTCCGGCGACGGTGAGCTCGCGGTCCAGCCAGGTGTGCGCGAGCAGGCCGCCGTAGGTCTCGACGCCGACCAGGCGGTACCGGCCGCGGGTCAGGTCGTACCGCGGGCGCACCTTGAAGGTCGGCGAGTCGGTGTGCGTGCCGACCAGGCGCAGCCCGGCCTCGGCGGCCGGCGACGTGCCGACGCGGAAGGCGATCACGCTGCCGCCGTCGCGCACGACGTACCGCGCCTCGCCCGGAGCCAGCGTCCAGTGGTCGCGCTCGTGCAGCTCGGTGAAGCCGCCGTCCCGCAGCCGCCGGGTCATCTCCCCGACCGCGTGGAACGGCGAGGGCGAGGCGTCGACGAAGGCGCGCAGGTCGGCGCCGGCCTGCTCGGCGGTGAGCGTCATCTGTCCGACGCTAATGCGAGGCTGACGCCCATGGAGCTCTACGAGCGGGTGCGCGCCGGGTGGGCCGCCGGCACCTGCGACCCGGTCGACCTGCCGTGGTCGCCGGACAACCCGTCCCGCGGCCAGTGCGGCGTGACGGCGCTCGTCCTGCACGACCACCTCGGCGGCGACCTGCTCGTCGCGGAGGTGCTGCGGGACGACGGCAGCCGGCAGGGCTTCCACACCTGGAACCGGCTGCCCGACGGCACGGAGGTCGACCTGACGCGCGAGCAGTTCGCGCCGGACGAGCACGTGCAAGCGCCGCGCATCGTGGCCCGGCCCCCCGGCGGGCCCACCCGCTGCGTCGAGCAGTACGAGCGGCTGCGCTCGCGGGTCTAGCCCTCGAGGACGGTGGCCAGGGCCTCGTCCGGCCCGAGCTCGGCGCGGAACTCCAGGTAGTCGGCGTACTGGTCGTTGGTCATCGGCGTCGTCGGCACGATCACCTCGTGCTTGCCGTAGCCGCCGGCCTTCACCGACAGGCCCACCACCACGACGTCGTCGTGCTCGGGCCGCACGACGCGGACGGGGACGTTCAGCGTCCGCGCGCCCAGCTCGCCGGCGGCCTGCAGGGCGGCGGACACGCTGATGTCGTTGAGGGTGGCCTGCCGCAGGTGCATCGGCTCGAGCGCGCTGATCTGCCGCTTGAGCCGCTCCTTCACGCTGAGCACGGTCGCCATGGCAGGGACAGTACGGTCCGCGCGTGACCCAGGGCGCCCTGTTCGACGACGAGGCGCCGGCCACCGCCCCCGGGCCTCCCGTGGTCGCCGCGACCGACGGCTCCGCCCGGCCGAACCCGGGGCACGCGGCCGGTGCCTGGTTCGTGTCCGAGCAGTGCTGGCAGGCGATCGCGGTCGAAGGCACCTCGACGAACAACGTCGGTGAGCTGGTCGCGATCCGCGCGCTGCTGGAGGCGGTACCGGCCGACCGGCCGCTGCACGTCGTCTACGACAGCACCTACGCGCAGAAGTGCGTGACGACGTGGGTGCACACCTGGAGCCGCGGCGGCCGGGTGCCGCCGGAGCGGTGGATGACCAAGGAGGGGACGCCGGTGAAGAACGCCGGCCTCGTGGCGCGCATCGCCGACCTGCTGGCCGGCCGCACGGTCACCTGGTCGAAGGTGAAGAGCCACACGACGCTGACCACGCGCGAGCACCTGCTCAACCGGGAGGCGGACGTCCGTGCCGGCGCCGTGGTGGAGGCGCTGGGCGCCGGCACGCCGTACGACTGCGGTCCGGGCTGGACCGGCTAGCGGGTCGTGCGGAGCCGGAGCAGGCCGAGCACCGGCAGGACCAGCGGCACGAAGCCGTAGCCGCTGCCGTACGTCGACCAGACCGTCTGGTCCGGGAACGCCTCGGTCAGGACCAGCGACAGCGTGCCGACGACGAGCACGCCGACGAGCTCGAAAGCGCAGGCGTACAGGGCGGTTCGGCGCAGGTCGCGAGCCAGTGCGAAGGCCGCGACGAGGTAGACCGCCGCCGCCAGCGCCGACAGCAGGTAGGCCACCGGCGCCTCGTCGAAGCGGGTGGCCAGCTGCAGCACCGCCCGCGAGGAGGCGGCCAGCGCGAAGACCGCGTAGACCGCGACGAGCAGGCGGCCGGGGCCGCGCCCGACGCGGTCAGCCACCTGCGTCCCAGACGCTGAGCAGGCGCACCTCGACGACGGCGACGACCAGGCAGGCCACGGCGAGCACGAGGGTGCCGTAGCGGGAGCGCTCCTCCACCGCGAGCACCAGGCCGCCGGGCACGAGCAGCGCGGAGACGGCGAGGTAGCCGACCAGCTCGCCCTTGCTGCCGCCCCACTCGCCCATCCGCACCAGCGCGAGGACGGCCTGCGCGACCAGCACCGCCTGCAGGAGGAACAGGGCCTGCAGGTGCTGCTTGGGGAGCAGCACGTCCCGGGCCGCCCAGACCAGCGCCCAGCAGCCGAGCGCGAGCGACAGCACGAAGACGGCCGTCGCCAGCGGGTCGGTCAACGCACCCAGCCGGCGGCCTCGGTCGCCCAGTAGGTGAGCACCATGCCTGCGCCGGCGCGGCGGATCGCCGTGAGCTGCTCGAGGATGATGCGCTCGCGGTCGATCCAGCCCTGCGCCGCAGCCGCTTCCACCATCGCGTACTCGCCGCTCACCTGATAGGCCGCGACCGGCACCTCCACCGCGTCGGCGACCGCGCGCACCACGTCCAGGTAGGCACCTGCCGGCTTCACCATCACGGCGTCGGCGCCCTCGGCGACGTCGAGCAGCGCCTCGCGCACGCCCTCGTCGGCGCTCCGGGCGCCGTCCTGCTGGTAGCCGGCGCGGTCACCGAACTGCGGCGCGCACTCGGCCGCGTCGCGGAACGGGCCGTAGTAGGCGGAGGCGTACTTCGCGCTGTAGGCGAGGATCGGGATCTGCGAGAAGCCCTCGCCGTCCAGCGCTTCCCGGATGGCGCGCACCTGGCCGTCCATCATCCCGCTGGGGGCGACCACCTGCGAGCCGGCGCGCGCCTGGGCCACGGCGGCGGAGGCGTAGCGCTCGAGGGTGGCGTCGTTGTCGACGTCCCCGTCCGGCAGCAGGATCCCGCAGTGCCCGTGGTCGGTGTACTCGTCCAGGCACAGGTCGGTCATCACCACGAGGTCGTCGCCGACCTCGGCCACGACGTCCTGCAGGGCGAGCTGCACGATGCCGTCGGGGTCGTCCGCGCCGGAGCCGCGCGCGTCCTTCACCGTCGGGATGCCGAACAGGATGAGCCCGCCGACGCCCGCCTCGGCGGCCTCGTGAGCGGCCTTCTTCAGCGAGTCGCGGGTGTGCTGGACCACGCCCGGCATCGACGCGATCGGCTGCGGGTCGCAGATGCCCTCCTTGACGAACACCGGCAGCACCAGGTCGCTGGGCCGCACGTGCACGTCGGCCACCAGCCGCCGCAGCGCCGGGGTGCGGCGCAGTCGGCGCGGTCGGGCGGCGGGGTAGGCGGTCACTTCTTCGCGGCCCGCGCCACCTTGCGCCGGTGCGCGGCACTCGGGAGCGCCTCGGTCGTCGTGCGGCGCTCGACCGCGAACGCGGCCAGCGCCTCGACGAGGGTCGCGACGTCGGGCTTGGGCGACAGGACGTCGACGCGCAGGCCGAGCTCCTTGGCCGTCGCCTCGGTCTGCGGGCCGATGGCCGCGAGGATCGTCGTGTCGTGCGGCTTGCCGGCGATGCCGACGAGGTTGCGCACGGTCGAGCTGGACGTGAAGAGCACCGCGTCGTAGCCGCCGCCCTTGAGCGCCTCGCGGGTCTCGGCGGGCGGCGGCGCCGCGCGCACCGTGCGGTAGGCGGTGACGTCGTCCACCTGCCAGCCGAGCTCCTGCAGGCCGGCCAGCAGCGTGTCGGTCGCGATGTCGGCGCGCGGCAGGAAGACGCGGTCGATCGGGTCGAAGACGTCGTCGTACGGCGCCCAGTCGGCGAGCAGGCCCTCGCTGGACTGCTGGCCGCTCGGCACGAGGTCGGGGCGGATGCCGAAGTCGACCAGCGCCTGCGCCGTCGTGTCGCCGACCGCCGCCACCTTCACGCCGGACAGCGCGCGGGCGTCCAGGCCGTACTCCTCGAGCTTCTCGCGCACGGCCTTGACGGCGTTGGTCGAGGTGAAGGCGACCCAGGCGTACTTGCCGTCGTGCAGGCCCTTCACCGCCCGCTCCATGGGTGCGGGGGTGCGCGGCGGCTCGACCGCGATGGTCGGCACCTCGACCGGCACGGCGCCGTACGACCGCAGCACCGCCGACAGCGCGCCGGCCTGGTCGCGGGTGCGCGGGACGAGCACGCGCCAGCCGTACAGCGCGCGGCTCTCGAACCACGCGTGCTTGTCGGCCTTCTTCACCGCGTCACCCACGACGACGACGGCCTCACCGGACAGGTCGGCCAGCACGGACTCGACGGTGTCGAGGGTGGCGTGCACCGTGCGCTGCTCGGAGGTCGTGCCGCCGACGGTGACCAAGACGGCCTCACCGGGCTTGCGGCCGTGCTCCACCAGCGAGGCGGCGCTCTTGGCGACCTGGCCCGCCGAGGTCAGCAGCACGAGAGTGCCGGGCGCGGCGGCCAGCGCGCGCCAGGGCGTGCTGTCGTCGACGCGCGCGACGGTGCGCGGGGTGCTGGCGGCGATGCCGGCGGAGGCGGGCACGGCCTGCTCGAGCGTCATGCCCGGGACGACCTCGAGGCGCTGCTTGGCCTTGAGCACCGCCTCGGACTCCTTCAGGCCCTCGGCGGTGGCGTACGGGTCGCCCGGCAGCAGGCGGACGGCGGTGCGCCCGTCCTTGCTCGCCGCGACCAGCGCCGCGCCCTGCGCCTCGCCGGGCTCGGTGCGCACGACCTCGGCGTCCTCGCGCACGCCGGCCAGCAGCGCGTCGTCGACGCGGGCGTCGGCGAGCACCAGGTCGGCGCTGGCGATCAGCTGCGCGGCGCGCACGGCCAGCAGGCCGGGGTCGCCGGTGCCGGAGCCGACGAGGGCGACCTGACCGGCGGGGCCGGTCGGCTTCTTGGGGCTCATACAGGGTCCCCGGCGCGTCGTGAGCGCCAGCGAGCGACGTGCTGAGGTGCGTTCATGCGGGTTCTCCCATCAGGTCCGCGGCGCCGAGGTCGAGCAGCTCGGCAGCGAGCCGGCGTCCCACCTCCGCGGCCTCGGACGTCGGACCGGTCGCCGAGAGGCGGACCGCGTCTGTTCCGTCGACGGCCGCCACGAGGCCGCGCAGGTAGATCTCGGGGCCGTCGTCGCCCTCGGCCACCTGCGCCAGCGCGCCGACCGGGGCCGTGCAGCCGGCCTCGAGCGCGGCGAGCAGCGCGCGCTCGGCGGCGACCGCAGTGCGGCTGTCCTCGTGCTCCAGCGCGCCCAGCAGGCGCACCAGCTCCTCGTCGTCCGCGCGGCACTCCAGGGCGAGCGCGCCCTGGGCCGGCGCGGGCAGCATCGTCAGCGGGTCGATGACCTCCGTGGCCTCGTCCAGCCGGCCGAGCCGCTGCAGGCCGGCCCGCGCCAGGACCACCGCATCCAGCTCGCCCGAGCGCACCTTGCCGATGCGGGTGTCGACGTTGCCGCGGATCGGCACGACCTCGTGACCGAGCCCGAGGCCGAGCAGCTGCGCGGTGCGGCGCGGGGAGCCGGTGCCGATGCGCGCCCCCGCCGGCAGCTCGCCGATCGTCAGCCCGTCGCGAGCGACCAGCGCGTCGCGCGGGTCCTCGCGCAGCGGCACCGCGGCGATGACCAGCCCGGGAGCGGGAGCCGTGGGGAGGTCCTTGTAGGAGTGGACGGCCAGGTCGACCTCGTCAGCCAGCAGGGCGTCACGCAGCGCGGTGACGAAGACGCCCGTCCCGCCGATCTGCGAGATCGCGGCGCGGTTGACGTCGCCCTCGGTCTGCACGGTCACGAGCTCCACCTGCACGCCGAGCTCGGCGATGAGCGTCGCGGCGACCTGGCCGCTCTGGGCGAGCGCCAGCGCGCTGCCCCGGGTCCCGAGGCGCAGCATCCGGCCGCTCACGGGGTCTCGACCACGGTGACAGGAGTGGCCGTGACCGCCGCGGGGGCCGCCCGGTCCAGGCCGAACAGCTCGCGCAGCGCATCGGCGTACGACAGCCCCTCCGGCGCCTCGTGCAGCTCCTTCACGCGCACGGTCGGCGTGTGCAGCAGCTTGTCGACGACGCGGCGGACAGTCGCCTGCACCTCGGCGCGGGCGGCGTCGTCCAGGTCGAGCCGGCCCTCGAGGCGCGTCAGCTCGGCGGTGACCACCTCGTCGGCGCGGCTGCGCAGGGCGACGACCGTCGGGGCGATCTTCGCCGCGCGCTGCCAGGCCAGGAAGTCGCCGACCTCCTGCGTGACGATGCCGCGGGTCGCCTCGACGTCGGCGCCGGCCTCGGTCGTGGCCAGGACCTGCTGCAGCGACTCGAGGTCGACCAGCGTCACGCCCGGCAGGTCGCGCACGCCGGACTCGACATCGCGCGGCAGGGCCAGGTCGAGGATCGCCAGCGGCCGGCCCTCGCGCTTGTCGAGCGCACGCTCGACCTGCTCGCAGGTGACGACGATGCCGGTGGCGCCGGTCGAGCAGACGACGACGTCCGCGTCCACCAGCGCGCTGTCGAGCTCGTGCAGGCCGACGCCGCGACCGTCCAGGCTCTCGGCCAGCCGCTCCGCGCGGTCCAGCGTGCGGTTCGCGACGACGACGCTGCCGGCCCCCGAGCGACGCAGCGTGGCGCCGGCCAGGGCGCCCATCGAGCCG
>JAOPWK010000284.1 GCA_025965735.1 Frankiales bacterium | reverse complement strand
CCAGGAGCGGCTCGCCCAGGCTGCTCGCGACAAGGACGTGGCTCTGCGCGAGCTGCGCCGCGGCTGACGTTCGTGAGCAGGCGCTGGACCGCTGCTGCCGTCGCCCTGGTGCTCCTCGCCGGCGTGGCGGTGTGGCAGGTGCCGCGCCTGCTCGGCGACGACGGCCACGGCGCCGCCGCGGAGTCCTTCGCCCGGGCCTGGACCGATGGCGCGCTGGCCGACCTGCCCTGGGACCCGGTCAGCGACCCGGACGCGGCGACGCGCATCGAGGCCGTCACCGCCGGGCTGACGCCGGCGCCCCAGGAACGTCCCGCTGAGGTGACGGTCGCCTCGGTCACCCGCGACGGCGGGCGCGCGACGGCCCAGCTGGAGGTGCGGTGGGAGCTGGGAGTCCCGTGGCGGTACGAGACGACCCTCCCGCTCCAGAAGGTCGGCGACGTGTGGCGGCCGGTGCTGCGGCCGTCCGTGGTGCACCCCGACCTGACCGACGGGCAGCTGCTGCGGTCTCGCATCGTGCAGACCGACCGCGCGCCGATCACCGACCGCGACGGCGCCCCCATCGTGCAGGGCCGCCCGGTCGTGGTCGTGGGCGTGCAGCCCTCGCGCGCGCCCGATGCGGCGGCGACGGTCGCGCGGCTGGCCGCGCTGGTCGATGTGGACGGCGACGCGCTGCTGCGCCGGGTGCAGGCCGCCCGCCCCGACGCCTTCGTCGAGGTGATCACGCTGCGCCGCCCGGCCTACGACGCGCAGCGCGCCGAGCTCCGCCCGATCCCGGGCGTCGTCTTCCGGGAGGAGCAGCGGCAGCTCGCGCCGACCTCCGCGTTCGCGCGGGCGCTGCTCGGCGCCGTCGGCCCCGCGACCGCTGAGGTCGTCGAGGCCAGCGGCGGCAAGGTCCGGGCCGACCAGGTCGTGGGGCTGTCCGGGCTGCAGGAGCGCTACGACGCACAGCTCGGCGGCACCCCCGGCTTCCTGGTGGAGGCCGTCGACGCCGAGGGCCAGCCGGTGCAGGTGCTGCTCGACCAGGCGGCGGAGCCGGGAGCGCCGCTGCAGCTCACCCTCGACCCGCGGGTGCAGCAGGCCGCCGACGCGGCGCTGGAGTCGGCGCCGGAGGGCAAGCGCGCGGCGCTGGTCGTGCTCCAGCCGAGCACGGGAGACGTGCTGGCGGTGGCCAACGCCGGCCCGGACGGCCCCGGCGCGGACCGCGCCCTGACCGGCCGCTACCCGCCCGGTTCCACCTTCAAGATCGCCTCCACGCTGGCCTTGCTGCGGGAGGGACTGACCGTGGACGAGGTGGTGCCGTGCCCCGCCACGACCACCGTGCAGGGCAAGAGCTTCAAGAACGCCGAGGACGAGGTGCTGGGCGACCAGCCGTTCCGGACCGACTTCGCGCACTCCTGCAACACCGCCTTCGTCGGCAGCGCCGATCGCATCACCGCTCAGCAGCTGCAGCAGGCTGCGCGCGACGTCGGCTACGGCGAGCACGACCTGGGCGTCGGCGCCTTCGGCGGCGAGGTGCCCGCGGGCGCCGATCCGGTGGAGCACGCCGCGCAGGTGATCGGCCAGGGCAAGGTGCTCGCCAGCCCGCTGGCGGTCGCGGTCAGCGCGGCGACCGTGGCGGCCGGCCGGCTGCGCCCACCGCGGCTGCTGATGGAGCCGGCGGCACCGGCGCCCGGCGACCCCCTGCCGCAGGCCGCTGACCTCCAGGCGCTCACCCGCGCCGTCGTCACGGAGGGCACGGCTCCCGTGCTGCGCGACGTGCCCGGGGAGCCGGTCAGCGGGAAGACAGGGACGGCGGAGTACGGCACGGAGGTCCCGCCGCGCACCCATGCCTGGTTCGCCGGCTACAGCGGCGATCTCGCGTTCGCGGTGCTCGTGGAGGACGGCGGCTTCGGCGGGGCCGTGGCGGCCCCCGTCGCGCGGGACCTGCTGCTCCGGTTGCGCTGACGCCGCCTACAGGACCAGCCGGGTGCGCAGCCGGCGGACGGCGAGCAGCCACATCGCGGCGGCGAACACCACGAGGGCCAGCACGTGCAGCAGGTCGCTCACGGCCAGCCCGAAGACCGCGGCCCGCACCAGCTCGACGCAGTGGAACAACGGGTTCACCTGGGCCAGCGCCTGCGCCCACTCGGGCAGCCCGTCGATCGGGAAGAAGGTGCCGGCGACGAGGAACAGCGGCGTGAGCACCGCCGAGATGACGTAGCCGAACGAGTCGATGGACGGCACGATGCCGCTGACCCAGATGCCGAAGGCGGCGAAGCCGAAGCCGGTGAGCACGCCGATGAACGGCACGAGCAGCATGCCGAACGACGGCTGCAGGCCGAACAGGACAGCCACGAGCATCGGCACCGCGCCGTAGATCCCGGAGCGCAGCGCGATCCACAGCGCCTCCGCGGTGACCAGCTCCTCGGTGTCCACCGGCGCCGCGAGCACCGCGTCGTACGTCTTCTGGAACGTGCGCTTGACGAAGGTCGCGAACATCCCGGGGAAGGCGGAGGAGAAGAGCACCGCGGTGGCGACGATGCCCGTCCCGACGAAGTCGATGTAGTCGTAGCCGGCGACCTGGGCGACGAGCGAGCCGAAGCCGAAGCCGAAGGCCAGCAGGTAGATCGTGGGCTCGACGACCGAGGAGAAGGTCGTCGAGCGCCAGTAGCGCTTGTACATCGTGAGCTCGCGGAAGACCACGGCACCGATCGCGGTCGGCTCGATGCGTCGCAGCGTGGGGGCGCTCACTCGACCTTCTCCCCGGTGAGGAGGACGAAGACGTCCTCGAGGTTGGCCGGCCGCGCGACGGCGTCCGACAGCCGCCCCGCCACGTGCTCCGCGCCCTCCGCGCGCAGCACGGCCACGGCCGGTCCGGTGCGCCGCGTCGGCAGCCCGGCGTCGCGGGCCACCTGCTCGACCTCCAGCAGGCGCGGCGGCGGTCCGTACACCTCCAGCACCTGCCGGCCCACGTGCTCGGCGACCAGCGAGGCGGGCGTGCCGCGGGCGATGACGCGCCCGTGGTGCATGACCGCCACGTCGTCGGCCAGCCGCTCGGCCTCCTCGATGTAGTGGGTGCTCATCAGCACCGTCACCCCGTCGTCGCGCAGCCGCGAGATCAGGCCCCAGAGCTCCTGGCGCACCTGGGGGTCCAGTCCGACCGTCGGCTCGTCGAGCAGCACGACCTCCGGCTGGTGCACCAGCGCCCGGCCGATGAGCAGCCGCCGCTTCATGCCCCCGGAGAGCTCCTTGACGCGGTCGTCCGCCCGGTCGGTCAGGGTGGCGATCTGCAGCGCCCGCGCGATCGCACCGGCTCGCTGGTCGCGCGGCACCCGGTAGAGCCGCGCGAAGACCTCGAGCACCTGCCGGACGCTGAGGTCCTCGTCGAGGTTGTCCTCCTGCGGCACGACGCCCATCCGGGCCCGGGCCAGCTTGGACTCGCGCGGCAGCGACAGCCCGAGGACCTCGATGGTGCCTCTGTCG
>JAOPWK010000266.1 GCA_025965735.1 Frankiales bacterium | reverse complement strand
CTGCTTCGGCTGGGCCGGCAGGAGGACAGCGGCAGGCTCGGCTGCCGGGGTGGCGGAGGGCGAGGGGGCCGGCGCCGACAGCGGGTCGGCAGCGCCCTGGGCGTCGCCGTCGCTGTCGCCCTGCGCCTCGGCGTCGGAGGGGCTCGCGGGCCGTACGGAGGAGGCGACGGCCTCGGCGACGTGCCCGACCGCGGTGCCCATCGCCTGGGCGATCTCGGTCACCGGGATGAGGTCGGGCAGGTCCGTGCCGACCACGGGCAGCGCCCGCAGGTCTGGGCCGGCCCCCAGCCCGAGGAAGAGCAGCAGGAGGAAGGCCGCGAGGCCGCCGGACGAGGCGCGGGCGGCGCGGCCGAGCGCACCAGACAGCTCGGCGTCCGACCCCGGCGCCAGGGAGGTCCCGGCGAGCAGGCGGCGCAGCGCCCGGCGAGCCCGGAAGAGCACGTGCTTGACGCTCTCCTCGGGGATCTCCAGCTCCGTCGCGATGACCGGGAGCGGCTTCTCCTCGATCTCGCGCTTGACCAGCGCAGCCCGGTGCAGCGGCGACAGCAGCGAGAGCGCGGCGCGGACCATGGCCGCGTCCTCGGCGCGCACCACGGGGTCGCCGGGGTCGTCGTCGGCCAGGTCCACGGCGCGAGCGCTGTCCAGGTCGACCAGCGACGGCCGGCGGGCCTGGGCCCGGAAGCGGTCGATGCAGAGGTTGGTGATCGTGCGGCGGCAGTAGGCCAGGGCCTGCAGCTCGGTCTCCAGCTCGGGCAGGGCAAGGAACAGCCGCAGGAACGCCTCCTGCACGACCTCGTCGGCGTCACGGGCGTCGCGGAGGTACCGCCGGGCGTGCAGCGTGAAGGACGCGCGGTGGCGGATGTAGAGGCCGGCGAAGTCGTGCGGGTCGGAGTTCAGGACGAGGTCGGCCACCGACGGGGCCTGCTCGACCGTTCCCTCGTCCCGCACGTCAGCTCCCGCTCCGCATGACCCCTACACGTAAGGACGTGCAGCGGCCTGGCCAGTCGCTCCATCCTGCCCCACCGACCTGCCGTCGATACGTGGAACGCCCGGGTCAGTCTCCGACGGCCAGCACCTTCAGGACGGCGGTACCGGCCTCGTCGGACGCCGCGAGGTCCACCTCCGCGGTGATCGCCCAGTCGTGGTGCCCCGCCGGGTCGTCGAGGATCTGCCGGACGAGCCAGCGGCCGGGCTCCGCCGTCACCAGGAACAGCCCCGGCCCGCGCGCATCGGCATCCGTGCCGACGGAGGGGTGCTCCTCGAAGTACGCCCGGATCGGGAACTCCCAGTCGAATTCGGGGTCCAGCTCGCCGAGGTCGATCCACCGGCGCAGCGCGAACAGCTCGACCCGCCGGAACAGCGCGTTGCGCACCAGCACCCGGAACGCCCGCTCGTTGGCGGTCACCGGCGGCGGCTTCTCGTCGACCGGCTGCGCCACCGGCACGTCGGCCTCCGGGTGCAGCAGCGACTCCCACTCCTCCAGCAGGGAGGAGTCGGTCTGCCGGACGATCTCGCCGAGCCAGGAGATGAGGTCCTCCACCTCCTCGGTGCGTGCGGACGTGGGGACGGTCCGGCGCAGCGCCTTGTAGGCGTCCGCGAGGTAGCGCAGCACCAGCCCCTCGGAGCGGGCCAGGCCGTAGAAGCCGACGTACTCCACGAAGGTCATCGCCCGCTCGGACAGGTCGCGGGCCACCGACTTGGGCGTCAGCTCCTCGTCGGCCACCCAGGGGTGACCACCGCGGTAGACCTCGAAGGCGGCGAACAGCTCGTCGGCCAGCGGCATGGGGTAGGAGATGTCCTCGAGCAGCTCCATCCGCTCGTCGTACTCGATCCCCTGCGCCTTCATCTCGCCGACGGCCTCGCCCTTGGCCTTGTTCCGCTGCGCGGCGAGCACCTGCCGCGGCGCCTCCAGCGTCGCCTCGACCACGGACAGGACGTCCAGGGCGTACGAGGGCGACTCACGGTCGAGCAGCTCGAGCGCCGCCACCGCGAACGGCGCCAGCGGCTGGTCGAGGGCGAAGTCCTGCTGGAGCTCCAGGCTCAGCCGGACCACATCGCCCTCGCGCTCGATGGTCCCCGCGCGCAGCAGCGCCTTGTAGATGCCGATCGCCTTGCGGATGAGCCGCCGCTGCTCGACCCGCGGGGCGTCGTTCGCCAGCAGCAGGCGGCGCATGTGGGCGAAGAAGTCGCCCGGCCGCTGGACGACCTGCAGCAGCATCGCGTGGGTGACCTTGAACGAGCTCGTCAGGACCTCAGGCTCGGCTGCCACCAGCCGCTCGAACGTCGGCTTGCCCCAGGAGACGAAGCCCTCCGGCGCCTTCTTGCGCTCGACCCGCTTCAGCTTCTTGGGATCGTCCCCGGCCCTGGCGATGCGCTTGGCGTTCTCGACGTCGTGCTCCGGCGCCTGCACCACCACCGTGCCGGACGTGTCGTAGCCGGCGCGGCCTGCACGGCCGGCGATCTGGTGGAACTCGCGCGCCTTGAGGTGCCGCACCTTGACGCCGTCGTACTTGGTCAGGCCGGTGAACAGCACCGTGCGGATCGGCACGTTGATGCCGACCCCGAGGGTGTCCGTGCCGCACACGACCTTGAGGAGCCCGGCCTGCGCGAGCAGCTCCACGAGCCGGCGGTACTTGGGCAGCATCCCGGCGTGGTGGACGCCGATCCCGTGCCGCACGAGGCGGGACAGCGTCGACTTGCCGAAGCCGGCCGTGAAGCGGAAGTCGCCGATGAGCTCGGCGATCGCGTCCTTCTCCTCACGGCTGCAGACGTTCACGCTCATCAGCGCCTGCGCCTGCTCGATGGCCGCGGCCTGGGTGAAGTGCACGACGTAGACCGGTGCGCGGTGCGTCGAGAGCAGCTCCTCGAGCGTCTCGTGCAGCGGCGTCGTGACGTACTCGAAGTGCAGCGGCACCGGACGGTCGGCGCTCGTGACGACGGCGCAGTCGCGACCCGTGCGTCGCTGCAGGTCCTCCTGGAAGCGGCTGACGTCGCCGAGGGTCGCGGACATGAGGACGAACTGCGCGCGGGTCAGCTCGATGAGCGGGACCTGCCAGGCCCAGCCGCGGTCGGGCTCGGCGTAGAAGTGGAACTCGTCCATCACGACCAGGCCGACGTCGGCGTCCGCACCCTCGCGCAGGGCGAGGTTGGCGAGGATCTCGGCGGTGCAGCAGATGACCGGCGCGCTGCCGTTGACGGTCGCGTCGCCGGTCATCATCCCGACGTTCTCGGCGCCGAACTGCGCGCACAGGGCGAAGAACTTCTCGCTCACCAGCGCCTTGATCGGCGCGGTGTAGACGCTGCGCTGCCCCTGCGACAGCGCGTGGAACTGCGCGCCCGCGGCGACCATCGACTTCCCGCTGCCGGTCGGCGTCGACAGGATCACGTGGTTGCCGCTGACGACCTCGAGCAGCGCCTCCTCCTGCGCCGGGTAGAGCGTCAGGCCCTGCTCGACGGCCCAGCCCTCGAACGCCTCGTACACGGCATCGGGCTCTGCCGGCTCAGGGATGAGCTGCGCGAGCGTCACGCGGACAGGTAGCTCCGCAGCGCCCGCTCGGCCTCGACGATGCGCGAGGTCACGACGTGCTCCTCGCGGGTGTGCGCGAGGTTCGGGTCGCCCGGGCCGAAGTTCACCGCCGGGATGCCGAGGGCGGCGAAGCGGGCGACGTCGGTCCAGCCGTACTTCGCGACCGGGGTGGTCCCGATGGCGCGGACGAAGTGCTGCGCGGCCGGGGCGCCGAGGCCGGGCAGAGCCCCTGGCGCGCTGTCCACCAGCTCGCACTCGCCGAGCACCTCGCGGACGTGGTCGTACGCCTGCTGCTCCGTGCGGTCGGGCGCGAAGCGGAAGTTGACGAGGACCGCTGCCTCGTCCGGGATCACGTTGCCGGCCACCCCGCCGGTGATGCTCACCGCGTTGAGGCCCTCGCGGTAGGTGCAGCCGTCGATGTCCACCTCACGGGCGTCGTACGCCACGAGCTTCGTCAGCAGCGGAGCCGCACCGTGGATGGCATTCTCGCCGAGCCAGCTGCGGGCGCTGTGCGCGCGCCGGCCGGGGATCTGGACGCGCACGCGCAGCGTCCCCTGGCAGCCCGCCTCCACCTGCCCGCTGGTCGGCTCCATGAGCACGGCGAGGTCGGCGTCGAGCAGCTCGCGGCGCGTGCTGACGAGGCGGTTGAGGCCGTTCTTCTCCGCCTCGACCTCCTCGTTGTCGTAGAGGACGAACGTCAGGTCGTACGACGGCTCCGGCAGCGTGGCCGCCAGGTGGAGCAGGACGGCATCACCGGACTTCATGTCCGAGGTGCCGCAGCCGTAGAGCCGGTCGCCCTCGAGGCGGCTCGGCACGTTGTCGGCGATCGGCACCGTGTCGAGGTGCCCGGCGAGCAGCACCCGCTGCGGGCGGCCGAGGTCGGTGCGCGCCACCACGTTGTTGCCGTCGCGCACCACGGTCAGGTGCGGCAGCGCGGTCAGTGCGTCGTGCACCAGGTCCGCCAGCACCTCCTCGGTGCCGGAGACGCTGGGGACGTCGACCAGCGCAGCGGTCAGCGCGACCGGGTCCTGCGCCAGGTCGAGCATCAGACGGGTACCTCTGCGTCAGCGTCGTTCGTGGCGTCCGGCTCCGGCGGGAACGCGCAGAACTCGTGCCCCTCCGGGTCGGCCAGGACCCACCAGTGGATGTCGCCGCCGGGCTCCCGCAGGACGCGCGCCCCCAGCCCGACCAGCGGCGCCGGGTCGGCTCCGCGGAGCTGGACGTCGAGGTGCACGCGGTCCTTGACGACCTTGCTCTCCGGTGCCGGGTTCACCCAGATCGCGGGCCCGTCGCCGCCGGACAGCGAGGCGTGACCCTCGTCGTGCAGGCGCACCGCGTGCCCCAGCACCGTCGCCCAGAACTCCGCGACCAGGCGCACGTCCGTGGCGTCCAGGCAGACGGCTTGGAAGCTCGCGAGCCCCAGCCCTGGTGCCGTCACGGCGCCACGCCGTGCTCGCGGAGGATGTCGTTGAGCGCGAGCTTGTCGTGCTCCTGCCCGGCCTCCAGGCGGCGCAGCACGAGCAGGCACGGCATGCCGAAGTCACCGCCGGCGAAGGACTTCACGCGGGTCGACCCGACGCAGACGGCCCGCTCCGGTGCCTCGCCGCGGGGCAGCTCGTCGCCGCTCTCGGCGTCGAACACGCGGGTGCTGGCGGTGAGGATCGCGCCGGCGCCGAGCTTGGCCCCGCGGCGGACGCGCGCACCCTCCACGACCATCGAGCGGGAGCCGATGAAGGCGTCGTCCTCGACGACGACCGGAGCGGCCTGCGGCGGCTCGAGGACACCGCCGATGCCGACGCCGCCGGACAGGTGGACGTTCTTGCCGATCTGCGCGCAGGAGCCGACGGTCGCCCAGGTGTCGACCATCGAGCCGCTGCCGACGTAGCCGCCGATGTTCGTGTAGCTCGGCATCAGCACGACGCCAGGCTCGAAGTGGCTGCCCCAGCGAGCGATCGCGCCGGCGACCACCCGGACTCCCGGGAAGTGCTGCTTGAGCGGCACGCGGTCGTGGACGTAGAAGCCGCCGTTGCTGCCCTCGACCATGTCCAGCACCTTGAACGACAGCAGGATCGCGCGCTTGGCGCGCTCGTCGACGACGACCTGGTCGTCCAGCACCTGCGCGACGCGGGCCTCACCGGCGTCGAGCTGGTCGACCGCGGTGACGACGGTCTTGCGGGCGTCCTCGTCCGCCGGGCTGAGGTCTGCCCGGCGCCCCCAGAGCTCGTCGATGGCCGGGTCGAGAGGGCTGTCGTAGGGGTGCTGCGTCATGCGGGCAGCCTAGTGAACGGGTTCGGCCACCCGCCGCAGCAGCAGGAACGCGACCAGCGCGCACATCGACGCGAGCGCGAACCCCACCGCCCAGTCGCTGCGGTCGACGACGGCTCCGAGCAGCGGAGCGGTCAGGGCCGCGCCGAGGGCGACGGCGGTGTTCTGCAGGCCCAGCGCCGTGCCGGCCCGCCCCGGACCGGCCAGCTCGCCGACCGCGGTGAAGGCCAGGCCGTTCCAGCTGATGGCGATCACGCCGGACAGCAGCAGGAGCGGCACGGCCGCCCGCAGGTCGAGCGCCTCCAGGCCGGCGAGCAGCACGAACAGCGACGTGATGCCGAGCGCGAGGCGGCGCAGGGGCACGATCCGCAGCCCCAGCCGGTCCGACCAGCGGCCGGCGACGATCCGGCCCGCGCCACCGCCGAGCTGGACGGCCGCCAGCAGCAACGCCGCCCGCGCCGGGGACACGTCGTGCTCGTCGACGAGGTAGACGACCAGGAACGCGACCACCGCGAACTGCGGGACCACCAGCAGCAGCGAAACCAGCCCCAGCCGGCGGATCCGCGGGTCGCGGATCGGCGCGAGGCCGCCCGGGACGCGCACCGGCTGCGAGGGCGCCTCCCGGACGAGGGCGACCACCACCAGCGCGCCGAGCAGACACCCGCCGGCCAGCACGACGAAGGCAGCGTCCAGCCCCCCGGCCAGGGCGACGGGGGGCAGGCCGGCCGCGGCGATGCCGGCACCCAGTGGCAGCGCGGTCTGCCGCACCCCCATGGCGAAGCCGCGCTCCTGCGCGCCGAACCACCCGAGCACCGCCCGCCCGCTGGCCGCGTTCACCGAGGAGCCCGCGGCGCCGGCGACGACCAGGCAGGCCATCAGCGGGACCACGGTGGTGGTGCGCGTGGTGGCGAGCAGCGCGAGGACCGCGATCGACAGCCCGACGGTCATCACGACCCGCTCGCCGTAGCGGTCCGCCAGCACGCCCCACAGCACCAGCGTGGAGAGCAGCCCCACGGTGACGGAGGCGAGCAGCACGCCGAGCCCGGTGAGGCCGAGGCCGTACTCCTCGCGCAGCTGCGGCGCGAGCCCGGGCAGCCCCTGGAGCACGGCGGCGCTGGCGGCCTGGGCGACGACGCCGGCGCCCAGGACGACCCAGCGGTACCTCACCCGATCAGGACAGCGCGGTCAGGCGCTCCGCGGCCGCGGCGATCCGCTCGTCGGTGGCAGTCAGCGCGAAGCGCACGTGCTGCGCACCCGCCTGCCCGTAGAACTCGCCCGGCGCGGCCAGCACCCCGACCGACGCCAGTGCCGAGACGGTGTCCCAGCACGCCTCGCCGCGGGTGCACCACAGGTAGAGGCCCGCCTCGGAGTGCTCGACGGTGAAGCCGGCGGCGCGTACGGCGGGCAGCAGCACGTCGCGACGGGCGGCGTACCGGGCCTTCTGCGCGGCGACGTGCGCGTCGTCACCCAGCGCGGCGACCAGCGCGGCCTGCACCGGCGCGGGCACGAGCAGGCCGAGGTGCTTGCGGGCCTCGGTGATGGCTGCGACCGCCGCGCTGTCACCGGCGGCGAACCCGGCGCGGTAGCCGGCCAGGTTGCTGCGCTTGGACAGCGAGTGGACCGCCAGCACCCCGTCGCTCGACCCGCCGCAGACGGCCGGGTCCAGCACCGAGACGGGCTCCGTGGTCCACCCGAGCTCGAGGTAGCACTCGTCGCTGGCCACCAGGATCCCGTGCGAGCGCGCCCAGTCCACGACCGAGCGCACCCGCTCGGCCGACCAGACCTCGCCGGTGGGGTTGCTCGGCGAGTTGAGCCAGATCAGGCCGACGTCCGTCGGGTCGGCCTCGGTCGGGTCCTCGACCGGGATCGGCACGCAGCCGCCGAGCCGGGCGCCGGCGTCGTACGTCGGGTAGGCCAGCGCCGGGATGAGGACCTTCGTGCCCGGTGCCAGGCCCAGGAACGACGGCAGCAGGGAGACGAGCTCCTTGCTGCCGATGCTCGGCACGACCGCGGCGCCGTCGAAGCCGAGCCGGCGCGACACCCAGTCCACGACCGCCTCGCGCAGCGCCGGCGTGCCGATCGTCAGCGGGTAGCCGGGCGCGTCCGCAGCCGCCCGCAGCGCGTCCTGCACGACCTGCGGCGTCGGGTCGACGGGCGTGCCGATCGACAGGTCGACGATGCCGTCAGGGTGCGCGCGGGCCTGCTCGCCGTACGGCGCGAGGCGGTCCCACGGGAACGCGGGCAGCTGCGCGCGCGCCGCCCAGCCGGGCCGGGCGCTCAGTGCTCGGTGCCTTCGAGGTTCTTGCCCAGCGGGACGGCCATGATCACGGGGTGGTCGAGGTCGACCGGGCCGACCTTGCTCGCACCGCCGGGGCTGCCGATGGACGTCGTCTCGGTGAAGAAGTCGACGTTCGCGCGGTAGTAGTCCTTCCACTGCGCGGGGGTGTCGTCCTCGTAGAAGATCGCCTCGACGGGGAACACCGGCTCGCAGGCACCGCAGTCCACGCACTCGTCCGGGTGGATGTAGAGCGAGCGCTTGCCCTCGTAGATGCAGTCGACAGGGCACTCCTCGATGCAGGCCTTGTCCTTCAGGTCGACGCAGGGCTCGGCGATCACGTACGTCACAGCGGGGTCCTCTCACGGTGCGGTCGCTCTAGTGTCGCCGATGTGACGACTGCCGAGCCAGCGGGGGTGAACGCCGGCGTGCGGCTGGGCCCCGAGGACGTGGGCGCGCGGGTGGTCGTCCGCCGACGGCTGCCCGAGGGGCAGTACGGCGACGTGCTGGGCGAGCTGCTGTCCTGGTCCGCCGAGGTCGTGGTGCGCAACCGGCACGGGGAGCTGGTGTGCTTCCCGATGAGCGACGTCGTGCTCGGCAAGCGGGTGCCCCCGGCGCCGGCGCGCCGATGACGGCGTCGCGCAAGCGCTTCGCCGAGGTGGTCCGCTCCGAGCCGGTCGACCTCGGGCTGGCCTGCCTCCTGGTCGGCGCCGAGGTGGACCGCTCGCTGGACGTCGAGTCCGCTCTCGCTGCCCTGGACGCGCTGGCCGCAGCGGCCCGCGGGTCGGTGCCGCGCACCGGCGTCGCGGCACAGGCAGCAGCACTGGCCGGCTCGCTGTCGGGCTTCGTGGGCGGCGACTTCGAGGACCTGCGGTCCTCCTTGCTGCACCGGGTCCTGCAGACGCGAACCGGGCTGCCGCTGCTGCTGTCCGTCGTCTGGCTCGAGGTGGCTGCGCGGCTGGACGTGCCGGCGTACGCGGCCGCGCTGCCCGGTCAGGTGGTCGTGGGCATCGGCGACCCGGAGGACGAGCACGTGCTGGTGGACACCTACGCCGGCGGCCGGCTGCTGACACCGGCCGAGGTGGCCGAGCGCGGAGGCGTGCTCGGCGTCCTGTCGGCCGAGGACCTGCTGCTGCGTCTGCTGACGAACGTGCGCGCCCTGACCACCCGGCAGGCGCCGTCGCTGGAGGTCGCCCGCACCCGGCTGTGGGCGGTGGAGCTGTCCCTGCTGCTGCCGCGCCACCCGCTGGAGCTGCGCCGCGAGCGCGGCGAGCTGCTGGTGCGGCTGGGCGCCTTCGTCGACGGGGCGGAGGAGCTGGAGGTGTTCGCGCTCGTGGTGGAGGACGCGGACGAGGCCGCCGCCGTGGCCGCCCGGCGCGAAGCGCGCATGGCTCGCGCCCAGCTCAACTAGCCGCCGTAGCCTCGGGCCGTGCTGCGCCTCCACGACACCCCGAGCAAGTCCGTCCGCGAGGTCACTCCCGCGACCCCTGGCCTGCTGACCGTCTACGCCTGCGGGCCGACCGTCTACCGCTACGCGCACGTCGGGAACCTGCGCACCTTCCTGCTCACCGACCTGGTCCGGCGGACGGCGGAGCGGCGCGGGCTGCGGGTCAAGCTCGTGCAGAACATCACCGACGTCGGGCACCTGCAGGACGACACGTCCATCGACAGCAGCGGCGAGGACAAGCTGCTCGCGCAGGCGCGCCTGGAGGACAAGAGCCCCTTCGTCATCGCCCGCTTCTACGAGGACGCCTTCCACCGCGACCTCGCGCTGCTGAACGTCCGCCCTGCCGACGCCTACCCGCGCGCCTCCGAGTGGATCGACAGCATGATCTCGCTGATCAGCCGGCTGATCGAGAAGGAGCACGCCTACGTCGGCGAGGACGGGTCGGTCTACTTCGCCGCGCAGTCCTACGACGAGTACGGCCAGCTGTCCGGCAACCGCCTGGAGGACCTGCGCGCAGGGCACCGGCTCGAGGCCGCCGAGGTCGGCCAGGGCAAGCGGTTCCACGCGGACTGGGCGCTCTGGAAGAAGGCCGGCGAGCACCGCGAGATGACCTGGGACTCGCCGTGGGGCTTCGGCTTCCCCGGCTGGCACATCGAGTGCTCGGCGATGTCGCTGGACCTGCTGGGCGAGCAGTTCGACCTGCACACCGGCGGCATCGACCTGCGCTTCCCGCACCACGAGGACGAGCGGGCGCAGAGCAACTGCGCGGTCGGGCACGAGGTCGTCGGGCACTGGGTGCACGGCGAGCACCTGCTGTTCGAGGGCCGCAAGATGGCCAAGTCGACCGGCAACGTCGTGCTGGTCAGCGACGTGGTGGAGCGGGGGTACGACCCGCTGGCCCTGCGGCTGGCCTTCCTGTCGAGCCGCTACCGCCAGCAGGCGAACCTGTCGTGGGACGCCATCGCCGGCTCGGCCCGCACCCTCGACCGCTGGCGGGCTGCTGTCGCCGCGTGGGCCGAGGCGCCGTCGGAGGCGATCGCCCAGGCGTACGCCGACGAGCTGCTGGAGGCCTTCGAGGACGACCTCGACACCCCACGCGGCCTGCAGGTGCTGCGGCGCCT
>JAOPWK010000217.1 GCA_025965735.1 Frankiales bacterium | reverse complement strand
GGGAGCGTGCGCCGGCGGCGCCGTGCCGGCCGCGCCCGGGCCACCGGCAGCCTCAGGCGCAGACTTCTCGGATCGCTCCCACCATGGCCGAGGTCACGACTGCGAGGTCGTCGGGTGTGCTCACGTACGGCGGCATGGCGTACACCAGCCGGCCGAACGGGCGCACCCACGCACCGCGGTCGACCAGGGCGGTCTGCAGCCGCGCGGCGTCCGGCGGATCCGCCAGCTCGACGACACCGATGCCGCCCAGCACACGCACCTCGGCCACGGCCGGTAGGTCGGCCGCCGCCGCCAGGCCTTCGCTCAGGTGCCGCTCCAGCCGCTGGACGTCGGCCTGCCAGGGTCGGTCGAGCAGCAGCTCGACGCTGGCCCGGGCGACCGCGCAGGCCAGCGGGTTGGCCATGAAGGTCGGGCCGTGCATGAAGCCGCCCACGCGGCAGATGCCCTCCGCCACCTCCTGCGTGCACAGGGTCGCGCCGAGCGTCATCGTGCCGCCGGTGAGCGCCTTCCCGACGCACAGCACGTCCGGCACGACATCCGCGTGCTCCATGGCGAACAGCGTCCCGGTCCGGCCGAAGCCGGTGGCGATCTCGTCGAAGAGCACGAGCACTCCGTACGACCGGCACAGCCCCACCAGCGCGCGCAGGTAGTCCGGCGCGTAGAAGCGCATGCCGCCCGCACCCTGCACGATCGGCTCGATGATCACGGCGGCGAGCCGCTCCCCCTGCTCCTCGAGGACCGCGCGCACCTGATCGAGGTCCTCCGGTCGCAGCGAGTCCTCGTAGCCCGGCCGCGGACGGTCGACGAAGACCTGCTGCGCCAGGTAGGACCGGAACAGCCCGTGCATCCCCGTGTCGGGATCGCAGATGCTCATCGCGCCGGCGGTGTCGCCGTGATAGCCGCCTCGCACTGTCAGCAGCCGGTCGCGGCCGGGCTCGCCGCGGCCCTGCCAGTACTGCAGCGCCATCTTCACGGCCACCTCGACCGCCACGCTCCCGCTGTCGGCGAAGAAGACGCGGTTCAGCGGCGCAGGGGTGATGCGCACCAGGAGCTCGCCGAGGGCGACGGCCGGCTCGTGTGTCAGCCCGCCGAACATGACGTGGGAGAAGCGGTCGACCTGGTCGTGCAGCGCCCGGTCGAGCACCGGGTGGCGGTAGCCGTGGATGGCGGCCCACCACGAGGCCATCCCGTCGACGAGCTCGCGCCCGTCGGCGAGCACCAGCCGCGTGCCGTGGGCGTCGACCACGGGCCACAGCGGGGCCTGGTCAGTGATGGACGAGTACGGGTGCCAGAGGTGGGCGCGGTCCCGGCTCACCAGGTCGTCCCTCACGCGTGCACGCTCCGGAAGAGCTCCGCGTCGAAGGTGCCCCCCAGGGCGGGCGCCAGTCCAGCCCGGGCCTGCGCCAGGAATCCGGCCCGGTCGAGGCGGCCGAGACCGCCCGGCAGCACGCCGAGCAGCGGCCGTCCCGAGATGGCCTCGAGGTCGGCCAGGTTGCTCCGCTCTGCCAGGCCGGGCTCCTGGGGCCAGGAGCCCACGACCAGGCCGGCCAGGTCCAGCCCGCGGTGAAGCATCACCTCGAGCGTGGTCGAGGTGGCGTTGAGGGTGCCAAGGCCGGCCTGCACGACGAGCAGCACGGGCAGTCGCAGCTCGCGGGCCAGGTCGGCCAGCGTGTAGCCCGCGTCGTCGAAGCGGACGAGCAGGCCCCCGGCGCCCTCGACCAGCACCAGGTCGCTGTCCTGCTGGGCCGCGACGACCGCACCGGCAACCGAAGCCGGCTCCAGCGTCGGCAGGCCCGCCCGCCGTGCGGCGGCCGCAGGCGACAGCGGGTCCGGGTAGCGCGCGAGCTCCACGGTGCGCACCTGCTCGCCGGCCAGCCGGACCACGTCCGCGAGGTCGCCCGGTGCGCCGTCGGTGACGCCGGTCTGCGCCGGCTTCAGCACCGTGCAGCGCTCGCGGCGACTGATCGACAGCGCCGCCGCAGCCGCGGTCACGACGGTCTTGCCGATGCCGGTTCCGGTTCCGGTGACGAGCAGGCTCAGCACGCCGACACCGCCCGGTGCACGACGTCGGCGGCGCGCCGGATGTCCTGCCCCGTCAGGTCAGCCCGGGCCGCCAGGCGCAGGCATGCCTGCCCCGTCGGCACCGACGGCGGCCGGAAGCAGCCGACCAGCACGCCCTCGGCGAGGCAGGCGGTTCGTGCCGCGTCGGCCCGTGCCGCATCGCCCAGCAGGACGGGCACCACCGCGCCGTCGGAAGCCGGGACGTCCAGCGCCGCAGCCAGCGCGACGGCGTTCTCGCGCAGCCGGCCGACGAGCGCGTCGTCGATCAGGTGCAGGGCTGCCAGCGCCGCTGCGGCCGAGGCCGGGGCCAGTGCCGTGTCGAAGATGACCGGCCGAGCCACATCGATCAGGTGTGCGCGGACGGCAGCCGGACCGAGCACGGCGCCACCCTGGCTGCCGAGCGACTTGGACAGCGTCAGCGTGAGGACGACGTCGGGCGCGCCCGCCAGCCCGGCAGCGGCCGCCGCCCCCTGTCCCCGCGGGCCGACGACCCCCAGGGCGTGCGCCTCGTCCACGACCAGCAGCGCGCCCGCCTGGCGGGTGACGGCGTGCAGCGCGCGCAGCGGCGCCAGCACGCCGCTCACGCTGAAGACCGCGTCGGTGATGACCAGGGCCCGCTCCTCGCGGCGGGCGTGCAGCGCGGCCCGCACAGCCTCGACGTCCAGGTGCGGCACGACGACCACGCGGGCCCTGGACAGCCGGCAGGCGTCGACGATCGAGGCATGGTTCGCGGCGTCGCTGACCACGAGCGTCCCGGGCCCGGACAGTGCCGCGACGGCGGCCAGGTTGGCCAGATAGCCCGAGGAGAGCACCAGCCCGGCCTCGGTCCCGGTGCGGGACGCGAGTGCAGCCTCCAGCTCCAGGTGCGGCGTCGTGGTTCCCGTCACCAGGCGCGACCCGGTGGAACCGGCGCCCCAGGCGCCCAACGCGGCGACGGCGGCCTGCACCACCCGGGGATCGCGGGACAGGCCAAGGTAGTCGTTGCCGGCCAGGTCGAGCGCAGCTGGCTGGACGCGCAGCTCGCGATGCAACCCGTCGGCCCGGCGCTGCGCGGCGGCAGCATCCAGCCAGGACAACGGCCGGCTGTCCTGGGCGGCGGTGCGGTTCACCGGAAGATTCTGCCAGCCGACAGTCCATCCCGGCCCGCCCGCCTGTGCGTCATGGTGTGACGCTCCCCCCTTTTTCTCGCGGCCGTAGCCGACGTGGCATGGCCGCCGCCGCTCGAGGTGCCCAGACGAACTCTTGCTGGCGTTCGCCTGAACGGCCGGATGGGCGGCACGACCGCAGGCGGGTCCCAGCGCGACCAGCGCTCGCGTGCGGGACAGGCATCGGCCAAGGAGCCGGGAGGATCGTGACGCACGGAGGCGCAGCGTCATCCCGTCGAGGGGGCTGCCGACGTCTTCGGCCGTTTCCGGGACAACCGCCCGCGCCGGAGGCACCCTCGGCGACATGCGAGAGGACGACCCCTACGTGCTGCTCGACGTCCCCCGCGACGCGGGCGCCGAGCGGATCCGTCGCGCCTACGACCTGGAGGTGCAGCGGGCGCACCGGGCTGGGGCTACGGCTCACGCCGTGGCTCTGTCCCGTGCCTACGACATCCTGTCCGACCCCGGGCGCCGGGCGTTGTTCGACCGGCATGGGCTGGCTCCGGTGCGTGAACGCAGCCCCGGTGCCGCATCACCACCAACCCCCTGGCGGATTGTTCGGCAGCAGCCTCTGCCGAGGCGGCAGGCCAGGCACCGGAGCTGGCGTGTACCGGCAACGGCCGTCTTCTGCCTGGGCATCGTGGCGGGGCTGGCCCTCGCTGTGTACCTGCAACGCCAGCCGGGGGCGGCACAAGCCGACCCCATGGCGCCGGCGCCTGAGCGGCAGGTCCTCTGCGAGGCGACCCCCGCCGGTCAGGGCTACCTCTTCTCAGCGCCCGCCACGGTCACGCCGGCGTGCACGAACGGGGCCGTGCCGCGCATCCTCCCGTGAGGCCGGCGGGGGTCGAGGTCGCTGACTCTGGCCAGCTCGACCAGCGCGGCGCGGTCAGGGGCCCCGGCTTGAGCGGGACCTTCGTCCAGCCATGCTCCCGGTTGTCGAAGTGCTCGAAGGCGTCGACGGCCTGGTCCAGACCCAGCTCGTGGCTGACGATCAGGCCCGGGTTCGCGCGGCCGGCGAGGATCATGTCCCGGAGCTGGCGGTTGTAGCGCTTGACCGGCGCCTGCCCCGTGCCCCTCCGCTGACCCTTGGTGAAGAAGGTCCCGCAGTCCCAGCCGATCGTGCCGGCCGATGAAGGGTCGTCCAGGCCGAGAACCTCCGGGACGTAGGCGCCGACCACGCCGATGCTCTCGGCGGTGCGGACGACCTTGACGCGGTTGTCCAGACCGGCTCCGGGTGCTCCTGCCCGGACGCGTCGCGGGCCTGCCAGCCCACGGCCTCGACGCCACGGTCCACGCCGATACCGTCGGTGGCGTCGAGGATCTGCTCGACGGGTCGCCTGCGCGAGCGTCCGGGACGTCCTCCACGGCGAACGAACGAGGGCCCTTGTAGACGATGGCCTTCATGGTGCTCCTTGCCATGAGGTACAGGAAGCGGAGCGGGGCGGCCCCTTCCGGGAGCCGCCCCCCGCTGACGTGCCGCGTGCTGCTAGGCGTTCCCGGCGGGGCTGGACGGCGCGATGACGAACGTGCTGCTCTGCCCGCTCGGGTAGGCGTCAGCGCCGGCGGCGCCCGTGCTGCCGAAGGCGGCCAGGAACTGCTGCGCGGCGTCCTGCTGCGCCTGCTCGGCGAGCTCGAACACGGCTGCGGCGCCGAAGAACTCATGCATGGCACCGGGGAAGTAGGACTCGCGGGTGTCGACGCCGGCAGCGTGGAGCTTCCTGGCGAACTCCTGACCCTGGCTGCGCAGGACGTCACGCTCGTCGGTGATGACTAGCGTCGGCGGCATGAGCGAGAGCTGGGCGTCGGTCCAGCCGAGCAGGTTGATGCGCGGGTCGGTTGCCGCCTCGGGCCGGTCCTCGAAGGCGTGCATCGCCATCCAGGACAGCAGCGGCCGGTTCAGGGGCCGCGCGTCGGCAGCATCGCTCATGGACTCACCGAACTGCTCGGCGGTCGTCACCGGGTAGACCAGCACCTGCGCGACCGGCTGGCTCTCGCCAGCCTGCGCCAGCTGCAGCACGGTGGCGGCGCTCATGTTGCCGCCGACGGACTCGCCGCCGATGCCGATACGCGCCGGGTCGCCACCGAAGGAGGCGGCGTTCGCGACGGTCCAGCGGTAGGCCGCGAGGACATCGTCGTGCGAGGCCGGGAACACGGCCTCGGGGGCGCGGCGGTAGTCGGCCGTGACGACGATGGCGCCGGTCTTGTTGACCAGGCCGCGGCAGCTGTCGTCGTAGTGGTCGTCGATGGTGAACAGCACCCAACCGCCCCCGTGGATCCAGAAGATCACCGGTGCGTTCGCGGTGACGCCCTCAGGCTTGTAGACGCGCAAGGTCTGCGTGCCGCCGGCGCCGTCGGGGATCTGCAGGTCCTCGACGCTGCCGACCGGCTCAGGGCCCTCGAGGCCGAGCTCGGCCATGACCTTCTGCACGGCCTGCCTGGGGCCGGGCTGCTGACGGGCCTGCTCGGCGGTGCAGATCTCGAACGGGAGGGGCTCCAGGCTGCTGTGCGCGTCCAGGATCGCCTGGGCCTGCGGGTGCAGCAGCCCGGAGGCGTCGGTGCCGAGGCCGGGCTTGATGCCCATCGCCCTGGACTTCATCTCGTCCAGCGGCTTGGCCAGCGCTCCGGCGACTCTCTCCGCCAGGCCCTTGTCCGGCGCGTGCGGGTGCGGCGCCGTGGGCGCCTTGCGCTTGGCGGCGAGGAACTCCTTGCCCAGCTGCGCCAGGCGTTGCGCGCCGAGCTTCTCCCGCAGGGTCGGCAGCGACTCGGCGTCGGAGCCGGCGTGCTGCTCCCGGACGCCGGCCATCAGCTGGGTGAGGGCGCTCTCGAACTCCGGGGAGCCGGGCTCGGCCTTGAGCAGGGCGGAAAGCAGTTCCTTGGCGCGGTTGTTGCGCTCCCGGGCCTGTTCCAGATCGCGGGTCTGGCCGGTTTCCTCAAAGGCCGGGTACAGCACCTGCTCGACAGCGAAGGCGTGCAGGGCCAGCTCGAAACCGATCTGGTCCACGAGCAGCCGGCGGTCTCCGCGGCCGGCTTCCAGGTGCTCGAACTGACGCTCCACGACAGCGAAGTCGTTCTCGATCATGTGGTCGATGTCGGCGGGCAGGGTCTGGTAGGGCAGGGTCATGGTGTCTCCACAGTCAGAGCAGCACCGGTGCGCTTCCGCACACCGGTGCCAGCCGATGAGCAACCCGACCGTCTGCTGCCGAGCCGATGCAGCCCCGACTACCCGTCGAGACGCGGGTCACCCGCCCCGGCGCAGAACGGTCTCTAGCCGAACGGTGCAGGTCTTGCTGCCGCGACTGGAGCGAATAAGGCCGTCGGGATAGACCCGCGACTCGCCCAGGAGGAATGGCACCTCGATGTAGGTCTGGAGGTGGCCGGCCGGCGCGCCCAGCGGCTGCGTCATGACGCGGCCGAACTCCCGGACCGAGCTCATGACGGCCAGCAGCGCGGAGGTGGCGCGCCGCTCCTGCTCCTCGGGCCCGTTGATCCCAGACGTCGGGATCAGCCGTGCCTCGTGCCACGCCTCTTCAGCCATGTTGCCCAGACCTCCACCAGCGACTGGAGGCACACGATGCCCGATGGGCGCATCTTTCGCAGGAGGTCCGCGGTGGGCGCGCGTGCTGACCGCCCGCGGTCGCAGGCTGCTGGAGGTGCAGAGCGGTGTGCTGCCGTCAGACCCCTACGGCGCTGAAGCCGCCGTCGCAGTAGACGACGGTGCCCGTGGTCGCCGGGAACCAGTCGGACAGCAGCGCGACGCAGGTCCGCGCGACCGGCTCCGGGTCCCGCACGTCCCACCCGAGGGGGGCGCGCTGGGTCCACGCCTGCTCGAACTGCGCGAAGCCCGGAATGCTCTTGGCGGCCATCGTCTTCAGCGGTCCGGCAGCCACGAGGTTGGCCCGGATGCCGTGTACGCCCAGGTCCCGTGCCAGGTAGCGGTTGGCCGACTCGAGCCCGGCCTTCGCCACGCCCATCCAGTCGTAGGCGGGCCACGCCACGCGGGCGTCGAAGTCGAGGCCGACGTAGGAGCCGCCTCGGCTCAGCATCGGCAGGCAGGCACCAGCCAGGGCCGGATAGGACCACGTCGACACATGCAGGGCGGTCCCCACGTCAGCCCAGTCGGACTGCAGCACCCCGTTGCCGAGGGCGGCGGCGGGCGCGAAGCCGATGGCGTGCAGCACGCCGTCCAGGCCGTCGACGTGCTGGGCGACGCGTTCGGGCAGGAGCCGCAGGTCCTCCGGCGCCGTGACGTCCAGCTCGATGACCGGGGGCTCCCCCGGCAGGCGCCGGGCGATCCGCCTCGTGAGCGACAGACCGCGGCCGAAGCCGGTGAGGACGACGGTCGCGCCCTGCTCGGCCGCGAGCCGGGCCACCGAGAAGGCGATCGACTGCTCGGTGAGCACGCCAGTGACCAGCAGCCGCTTGCCCTCCAGCAGCCCGGTCATGCCACCACCAGCTCGCGGCGGCTGAGCAGCCGCGCAACCCTCCGGTCGAGCTCAGCGAGCACCGCCGACAGCTCGTCACGGGCGGCCTCGGCCTCCGGGGACAGGTCGGTGAGCTCGAACACCCGCCAGTAGCGCAGGAGCGGGAGCACGACGTCGTCGCGGTGGACACGCAGGTCGTAGATGCCGGCCCGGGCGACCGCGGCGGCGCGCCGGGCGAACTGCGGGATCCCGGTGCCGGGCATGGTGAAGCCGGCGACCTCGTCGACGAGGGCGCGCAGCATCGCGGCCGGGTCAACCTCCAGCGCGGCCTGGGTCAGGTCGCGGTACAGGACCATGTGCAGGTTCTCGTCCATCGCCACCCGCGTCAGCAGGCGGTCCAGGCCGGGATCCTCGGACAACCGCCCCGTGCTCCGGTGCGAGACCCGCGTGGCGAGCTCCTGCAGGCTGACGTAGGCGATCGTCCGGAGCATGTCCTTGTCAGGTGCGCGGAAGCCGCCGCTGACGGTGGCCATCCGGTCCGCCTCCAGCGCGACCGGGTCGACGGCGCGGGTCACCAGCAGGTAATCCCGCAGCACGATCGCGTGCCGCCCCTCCTCGGCGGTCCAGCGGTCCAGCCAGGCCCGCCAGGGCTCGGACGCCCCGTAGATGCGCGCCAGTTCCCCGTGGTAGCCGGGCAGGTTGTCCTCGGTCAGCAGGTTGAGGGCCACGGCCGCGCGCACCGGCTTCGGCAGCCGGCTCTGCGCCTCGTCCCAGGGCAGCTCCGCGTAGTCGCGGCCCTGCGCCCACGGCACGTACTCGTGCGGCAGCCAGTCCTGCGCAGCCGCCAGGTGCCGGTGCACCGCCGCCTCGAGCCGCTGGGTGAGGTGCTCATGGAGCTGTGGTGTCATGCGGTCCCTCCGGACAGGTGCAGGGCGAGGGCATCGGCGGTGCGTGCGGCGGCGGTCCAGAAGACCCCGCCGGCGGGCAGGGCGAGCAGCTCCGCGTCGCCCAGCGCGGCCGCCAGCTCGGCCGCCAGCGTCAGGGCGTGCAGAGGATCGTCGGCCTGCCCGATGACCAGGGCGGGCGCGCTGACGCGCCGCAGGACGGCCCGGTCGTGCACCGGCCGGTCCGCCGACCGCGGCCGCGGAGCCG
>JAOPWK010000216.1 GCA_025965735.1 Frankiales bacterium | reverse complement strand
GCGCTGGACGACGTCATGAAGCCGGGCGCGATCCTGGCGACCACCACCTCCAGCCTGCCGGTCATCGAGTGCGCGCAGGCGACCTCGCGCCCGCAGGACGTCGTGGGCATGCACTGGTTCAACCCGGCGACCGTCATGAAGCTGGTGGAGGTCGTGCCGACGGTGACCACGTCCGAGGACGTCGTCGCGACGATCCTCGATGTCTGCAAGAAGACCAAGAAGCACGCCGTGCTCTGCGGCGACCGCGCCGGCTTCATCGTCAACGCGCTGCTGTTCCCCTACCTGAACGACGCGGTGAAGATGCTCGAGGCGCACTACGCGTCGATCGACGACATCGACTTCGCGATGACCAAGGGCTGCGGCCACCCGATGGGCCCGTTCGCGCTGATGGACGTCGTCGGGCTCGACGTCACGCTGGCCATCCAGCGGACGCTGTTCGACGAGTTCCGCGAGCCGGGCGACGTCCCGGCGCCGATGCTCGAGCACCTGGTGAAGGCGGGCTACCTCGGCCGCAAGACCGGGCGCGGCTTCCGCGACTACGCGCGCAAGTAGGTGGCCGGCGGCTCGGGGCGGGCGGCCAAGCGGGCCGCCGCCTTGGCCGCGCTCAAGAAGGGCGACGACGACGCGCCCCGTCCGCCGGTGGGGGAGCGCGTCGAGGACGGTCACGTCGTACGCAGGGTGGCCGGCACCGCCAGCGCGCGTCCGTACCGCTGTCCGGGCTGCGACCAGGAGCTGCGCGCTGGGACGCCGCACGTGGTGGCCTGGCCGGAGGGGCGGCCGGACGACCGCCGGCACTGGCACACGGCGTGCTGGGACGCCCGTGGCCGCCGCGGCGTCAAGGTGCACCGCAGCAAGAACGCCCCCCGCTACGGCTGATCCCCTCGCCGATCATGCAGTTGTGGCACGCCCCGCACGCTCAGCGGGTGTGCCCGAACTGCATGATCGGCGGGGGTCAGTAGGGTCGGACGCCATGCCCGACATCCGCGCCAACACCGTGCTGCCTGCGCAGCGGCGCGACGTCGTCCTGCACACCGCCGACGGACTGGAGCTGGTGGGCGAGCTGGCGCTCCCGCCGGTGGACCCGCCGGTCGCCACCCTGGTGTGCCTGCACCCGCTGCCGACCCAGGGCGGCTTCATGGACAGCCACCTGCTGAAGAAGGCGAGCTACCGGCTGCCCGCCCTCGCCGACCTCGCGGTGCTGCGCTTCAACACCCGCGGGACGACCAGCCCGCGCGGCACCAGCCAGGGCAGCTTCGACAACGCGGTCGGCGAGAAGTTCGACGTGGCAGCGGCCCTCGACCTGTGCGAGGCGGAGGACCTGCCGTCGATCTGGCTGGTCGGCTGGTCGTTCGGCACCGACCTGGCGCTCAAGTACGGCTGCGACCCGTCCGTCGTCGGGGCCGTGCTCATCAGCCCGCCGCTGCGCTTCAGCGAGCCGTCGGACCTGCAGTCGTGGGCGGAGTCCGGCAAGCCGCTGACCGCGCTCGTGCCCGAGCACGACGACTTCCTGCAGCCGCCCGAGGCACGGGAGCGGTTCGCCGTCGTGCCGCAGTGCGACGTGGTGGCCGTCGAGGGCGCCAAACACCTGTTCGTCGGCTACACCGAGCGCGTCCTCGACGAGGTCGTCGCGCGCGTGAACCCCGCTGCACACCCCCTTCCCACCACGTACGAGGAGCAGCAGTGAGACCACCCCACGACATCGCTCGCTGCGCTCACGATGCCGCGGGGGCCCCGGCATGAGCGCGCTGACCGGCAAGACCGCCCTCGTCACCGGAGCGTCCCGCGGCATCGGGCGCGCCCTGGCCCTGGGCCTGGCCCGCGCCGGCGCGGACGTGGCGCTGTCCGCACGTGACGAGGCGCTGCTGCAGGAGGTGCGCGGGGAGGTCGAGGCCCTGGGGCGCAAGGCTGTCGTGCTGCCGGCCGACGTCACGGACGCGGATGCCTGCGTGCGGCTCGGCGAGGAGGCGGTCGCTGCGCTGGGCCACCTCGACGTGCTGGTCAACAACGCCGGCGGCTCCTCGTTCATGGGCTCCTTCACCGACCTTCGCTTCAAGGGGTGGGAGAAGACGATGCGCCTGAACGTGGACTCGATCGTCCACCTGTCGCAGGTCGTGGGGCGGCACATGCTCGAGCGCGGCAGCGGGTCGGTCGTCAACGTCGCCTCGGTCGCCGGCCTCACCGCGACGCCGACGCTCGCTGCCTACGGCGCGTCCAAGGCGGCGGTCATCAGCCTCACCAAGACGCTCGCGCTCGAGTGGGGGCCGCACGGCGTACGGGTCAACGCCCTGTGCCCGGGCTGGACCAAGACCGACCTGAACAAGGACCTCTGGGGCAACGAGGAGCTGGCCGCGATGATGGTCGCGAACCAGGGCCTGAAGCGGTGGGCGACCGTCGAGGAGATGGTCGGGCCGACGGTGTTCCTCGCCAGCGACGCTTCCTCCTACGTGACCGGCCAGGCGCTGGTCGTCGACGGCGGCCAGACCGCTTCGTGAGCCGTGTCGAGCTCGCGCACACCGAGCGCGGTACGGGGCGGCCGCTCGTGCTGCTGCACGCCTTTCCGCTGAGCTCGGCGATGTGGCAGGGCCTCGAGCTGCCGTGCCGGGTGATCGCCCCGGACCAGCGCGGCTTCGGCGGCTCGCCGCTCGGAGCCGACCCGCCGTCGCTGGGGGAGTGCGCCGACGACGTGCTCGCGCTGATGGACCGGCTCGGACTGGAGCAGGTGGCCCTCGGAGGGCTCTCCATGGGCGGTTACGTCGCGATGGAGCTCCTGCGGCGCGCGCCGGGGCGGGTGTCCGCGCTGCTGCTGGCCGACACCAAGGCGCAGGCCGACACGGCGGAGCAGCGCGAGGGGCGGCTGCGCACGGCGGAGGCCGCGGAGCGCGAGGGGACGGCGCAGCTGGCCGACCAGGTGCTGCCGGCGCTGCTCGGCGGCACCTCGCTGGACCGCCGGTTGGGCGTCGTCGCTCGGGTGCGGGACCTGGTGGCCGCCGCGCCGCCGGCCACCGTCGCCTGGGCGTCCCGCGCCATGGCCGGCCGGCCGGACTCGTTCGACGTCCTGCGCGCGACGCAGGTGCCGGCGCTGGTGGTGGTGGGGGAGCAGGACGTGCTGTCGCCGGTGGCGCAGGCGCAGCAGATGGCCGACGCCCTGCCGCAGGGGCGGCTGGTGGTCGTGCCGGAAGCCGGCCACCTCAGCGCCGTGGAGGACCCGGAGGCCTTCGGCGCCGCGGTGACCGCCTTCCTCGACGAGCTGGGCTAGGCCTCCGGCGTCACCGCGCGACGGCGACCCAGCCGCTGCGCGAGCGTGCCGACGCTGACGGCGGAGGCGCCGAGGGCGAGCAGGTACGCCAGCCCCTCGGTGCCGGTGAACGGGAGGACGGACGGCCGGGCGGAGCTGCGGGCGGACACGGTGCCGGCGCCGCTGGCGGCCCCGGTGGTGCTGCCGGTCAGGGCCTCGCCGGCGACACCGCTGCCGGTCACGGTCGCGGTGCCGGAGCCGAGCGTGCGCTCGAGCGGTGCCTTGTCCACGACGGGGGCGGTGGTCGTCGTGCCGCCACCACCCGTGGCCGGCGCGTCCGTGGTGCCGCCCACGGTGGTCGGCTGGTCGCACGTGATCCAGAAGACCTTCTGCTTGGCGCCGCCGGGGGCGCTGTCCACGTCCACAGCGAGCTTGACGTGCCAGCCCTGCTTCGGGTGCGAGGCGACCTGCAGCAGCTCGCTCAGCTGCTTGTCCACCGAGTAGGTCAGCGTGGCGTCCCGGTCCTGCCCGCCGCCGGCGGCGTCGTCGCTGATGGGTGCCTTGACCTCGCTGTGCAGCAGGCCGCCGCCGGTCGGGGCATGGCCGGTGAAGGTGATGCTCGCGGTGTCGCCTGCGTCGAAGCCGTAGAAGTCGACCTGGAAGGTGCAGCCGACGTGCGGCTCGTTGCCGCGGCCGTCGTCGAAGGCCTCGCCATCGATCTTCACGGTGCCGTTGTTGCCGCGCGGGTCTCCGCCCTTGGCGCGGTCGGCCGGCGAGCTCGCCTTCTTCTTGTCCTTGGCAGCGTCCTGGGATCCGCCGCCCTGTGAGCCCTTCGCCCCAGACCCGTTGCCCTTGCCGTTTGAGGTGCCGTTGCCCTTGCCCGACGACGAGCCGCTCTGCTGGGCCGGCGCGGGCGAGGCCGTGCTCGTGGCCGTGGGGGAGGGCTTCCCGCCGCCCTTGCCGTTCTCGCCGGGGCCGTCGCCGGGACCGTCGCCGGGACCGGCAAAGGCCGCAGCCGGGGCCGCGAGGGCCAGGGCGAGCGACAGGCTGCCCGCGGTGACGAGGCGACGGGCGGTGGGAGCGGGCACGGGGACCTCCGGAGCGGGAACCGGCAGGCGCCGGTCGTCGTGACGCTCTGTGTTGCCAGGACAACAGGGGGTGAAACAGGCATTCTGGTCGAGGTGAGCCACGTCTCACCGTGCGGCTACTTGCGAGCCGCTAGAGGTGGTCCTGCCGCGGCGCGACGACCTCGTCTACGACGAGCTGCACGGCGGCGGCGATGGGGATGGCCAGCAGCGCGCCGAGCACCCCCAGCAGCGAGCCGCCGACGAGCACGGCCACGACGGTCGCCGCCGGCGACACGTTCACGGACCGCTGCATGATGCGCGGGTAGAGCAGGTAGTTCTCGACCTGCTGGTAGACGAGATACCAGACCGCGACGATGACGCCGGCCTTGACCGACGTGAACAGCGCGACGATCACGACGAAGAAGGCGCCGATCGTCGCGCCGATGAGCGGGATCAGCCCGGTCAGGAAGACCAGCATGGACAACGCGACGGCGTAGTCGACGCTCAGCATGCGCAGCAGCAGGAACGTCGTGAACGCGGCAAGGCCCGCGATCGAGACGGCGCCGGCCACGTACCCGCCTACGCGGGAGAGGATCTCGTCGGTCAGCAGGCCAACGCGGGCGCGCCGCGTGCGCGGGACGAGGCGGTAGGCGTGCGCCTTGATGCTCGGCAGGTTCGCCAGGAAGTAGAGCGTCACGATGAGCACGGTGAGAGTGCTGGCGAAGGCGCCGAAGACGACCTTGCCGACCCCCAGCACGCCGCCCGCCGCGCTGACGCCGAGCCGCTCGGGGTCCTCGAGCATCCGCTCGGCCCGGTCCAGCAGGCCGAAGCGCTGGTCGAGCTCGGCCACCCGCTCGCTCTCCTGCAGCTGCTCGAGGAAGGCAGGGGCGCCCTGCTCCACGAACTCCTGCGCCTGGTCCACGATCGGCGGGACGACCGCAAAGCCGAACCCGGTGAAGAAGGTCAGCACGGCCAGCAGCACCAGCCCCACGGCGAAGCCCCGCCTCATGTGCCGCCGCTCCAGGGCCTCCACCGCGGGGTTCAGCCCGATGGCCAGGAAGGCCGCCGTCAGCAGCAGCAGGAGCACCCCCTGCACCGCGATGAGGGCCGTCACGAGGCCGTAGGCCACGGCCACGCCGAGCGCGGCGGTGAAGGCGATCCGGAAGGGCGAGCGCGCCGCGATCGGTCGACCCGGCACGCCATAGGGGTTGTCCTCGTCGACCTGCGCCTCGATCTCGCGGGCCGCCGTGTCGAGCACCGGGTCGTCGGCCGGGACCACCAGCTGGACCGCGTCGATGGCGGCCTGCCCGGCGGCGACGGCGCCCGCCTCCGCCTGCTGGGCACCGGCTTCCGCGTCGACGGCGCCCGCACGGGCGCGCTCGGCCTGCTCGACCTGCTCCTCGACGCTCTCCTCGACCTCGCGGACCTGCTCCTCGACGACCTGCTCGACCTGCCGCTCGAGGTCGGGCTCCACCGGGGAGCCCGGAGCGTCGTCAGTCACGAGCCACAGGGGCGCTTCCGCCTGCCGACGGTGCCCGCTGCGGTGCGGTGGACATCGCGCCGTTGAGCGGCGCGACCGCCGCGGCGACGGCGTCACGCAGGGTCTGCAGCTGCATCGCGATGGCGTCGCGCTGCGCCGCCAGCTCCTCGACCTGCCGGCGCGCCTCGGCCGTGACGGCGGCGGCTTCTGCGCGGGCCTGCTCGTGCATGGCCTGCACGTCGTGCCGGGCCTGCTCGACGACCTTGTCGGCGTCGCGACGGGCGTCGGTGCGGACGGTGCGGGCCTCCTGCTCGGCCGCCTGGCGCTGCGCGTCCGCATCCGACTGCGCCTTGGTGCGCAGGGCTTCTGCGTCCTTCTGCGCCTGCAGGGTCGCCGCCTCGGCGGCGTCGGCCGCCTTGCTGACCTCCTGCTCGCGCTTGCGCAGCGCCGCGTCGCGCTCGCCGCTCTCGCGGGCGGCCTGCTGCTTGGCGACCGCGATCAGACGGTCGGCCTCCCCGCGGGCCTCCTCGCGCAGAGCCACGGCCTCCTCCTCGGCCAGCCGCAGCATCTCGGCCAGGCGAGCCGTGAGCAGCGACGCCGGCTCGGGCTGGCCGGCCGCGCGGCGCTCCAGTGCCGCCATGTCCTGCTGCACCGCGGCCACCTGCTGCTCGAGGGAGCTGATGCGCTGGGCGTCCTGCGCGTGCCGCTCGTCGGCCTCGGTGAGGGCGACCTCGACGCGGTCCAGGTAGTCGTCGACCTGCCGGCGGTCGTAGCCGCGCAGCACCACGTCGAACCCGGTGGCCTCGGAGTTCTCCTGCAGCGGGACCAGCTCGTCAGTGGTGTCGTTCATGGCCCCTGTCCTACCACCGGATCCAGGCCCCGACGCGTTGCCGCGCCGCAACGACGACGCCCCCGCAGCAAGGGCTGCGGGGGCGTCGTCAACGGGGTCGGTCAGACGTTGCGGAACCGGTTGATCGCGTCGAGGTGCTTGGCCCGGAACTCCTGCGCCTCGGGCTCCACGCCCAAGCCCTCCTCCGGAGCCAGGCAGAGCACGCCGACCTTGCCCTGGTGCAGGTTCTTGTGCACGTCCAGCGCCGCCTGGCCGGTGTCCTCCAGCGCGTACGTCTTGGACAGCGTCGGGTGGATCTTGCCCTTCGCGATGAGCCGGTTGGCCTCCCAGCTCTCGCGGTAGTTGGCGAAGTGCGAGGACACGATCCGCTTGAGGTTCATCCAGAGGTAGCGGTTGTCGTACTGGTGCATGTAGCCGCTCGTCGACGCGCAGGTGGTGATGACGCCGCCCTTGCGGGTGACGTAGACCGACGCGCCGAAGGTCTCGCGGCCCGGGTGCTCGAAGACGATGTCGATGTCCTCGCCGCCGGTGAGGGAGCGGATCTTCTTGCCGAAGCGCTGCCACTCCTTGGGGTCCTGGTTGTGCTCGTCCTTCCAGAACGTGTAGCCCTCGGCGCTGCGGTCGATCACGTGCTCGGCGCCCATGCTCCGGCAGATGTCGGCCTT
>JAOPWK010000182.1 GCA_025965735.1 Frankiales bacterium | reverse complement strand
CGGTCGCGGCCGGGCCGTGACCCTCGGCGACGAAGAAGGCGTACGCCTCGTCGACGTTGTGCGGCGCCCCGTCCGCGGCGGCGGTCTTGCCGGCGGCCACCTTCTCGGCTGCGGCCTCAAGCTCGCCGATGACCTTCTCGGCGAGCACGACGATCATGCCCTTGTCGACCTGCTGGGCACGGGCGGCGTCGGACCGGCCGCCCTCGCCGGCGACGGCGGCGGCCACCATCGGGAGGGCCGCGCTGTCGGGGGACAGCCCGGCCAGCGTGCGGGTCGTGCCGTCGCCCTTCGTGGACGCGCCGCCCTTCTCGAACAGCGCGCCGACTGCGGCCCAGTCGACGGTGCCGCCGTCGTGGGCGGGCTTGAGCAGCACGCGGATGCGCGCCACGTCCTTGCCGACGGCGGCGTGCGCGGAGACGTCGGAGACGGTGGTGTAGGCGTCCGCCGTGGTGGTGCTGGGCGACGGCGCGGCCGGGGCGGCCACGTCGCTGCCGCTGCTCGTGCCGCAGGCGGTCAGGGACAGGGCCGCCGCAGCGGTGACGGCGACGATGCTGGGGATGGTGCGCACAGCGGGACAGCTCCTCGGTAGATGACTTAGGTAAGCCTTACCTTAGTCACGCGTCTGAGGGAGCGTCAGACCGTCCGCTCGTCCAGCGTCGTGCGGCCGATCTCGACCAGTGGCCCGATGCGCTCCTCGATCCCGTCGAAGCCCTCGCCGAGCATCGCCCCGCCGCGCACCCGGGCGACGATGCCGGCGCACACCACAGCCAGCTTGAAGGCGGCGAACGCCGCGTACCAGGGCAGCGGCGTGAGGTCGAGGCCGGTGCGCTGCGCGTACAGCTCCGCCACCTCCTGACGCGTCGGGAAGCCCTGCAGCACGGTGGCCGCCGGTACCACCGTCGCCTCGGTGCGGGCGCCGCCGTCGTCGGCCTGCGACCAGTAGCCGAGCAGGATGCCGAGGTCGGCGAGCGGGTCGCCCAGGGTGGACATCTCCCAGTCCAGGACCGCGGCGATGCGGCCCGGCTCGGTCGGGTGCAGCATCGTGTTGTCCAGCCGGTAGTCGCCGTGCACCACCGTGTGCCGCTGCGTCGCTGGCACCTGGGCGGCGAGGTCGGCGGCCAGCGCGTCCAGCGCGTCGTGCCCCTCGATGCGGGTGGCGTCCCACTGCTTCACCCAGCGACGGACCTGCCGCTCGAGGTAGCCCTCCGGTCGGCCGAACTCGCCGAGCCCCACGGCCCCCGGGTCGACCTCGTGCAGCGCGGCCAGCACGGAGACCAGTCCCTCGCCGACCGCCCGCCGCTGCGCCGGCTGGTCGGCGTACCCGGCCGGCAGCGCCTCGCGACAGACGTGCCCCTCCACCCGCTCCATCACGTAGAACGGCTGCCCGAGCACCTCGGGGTCGGTGCACAGGTGCAGCATCTGCGGGACGGGCACCGCGCTGCCGCCGAGCGCCGACATGACGGTGTGCTCGCGCACCATGTCGTGCGCCGTGGGCAGGACGTGCCCGAGCGGCGGGCGCCGCAGGATCACCGAGCCGGGCGGCGCGTCGACGCGGAAGGTCAGGTTGCTCTTGCCGCCGGCGATGAGGGTGGCGGTGCAGTCGCGCCACCCGTCGTCGCCCAGGGCGGTGGCGAGGTACGGCCCCACGACCGCGGGGTCGGCGCCTGCGGTCGGAGTCGTCATGCGGCGAACCCTAGAGCGGCGTGACGCGGGCCCCCTCAGGGGTAGGGGAGCGGCATGAGCGACTCGCAGCCCGACCCTGACCTCGCCGGAGCCGGCCTCAGCGCCACCGGCAAGACCGCTGACCAGTTCTCCCCGGGCGACGACGCCCCGGGCAGCACCTACGGCTCCCCGTCCGGCACCGGCGGCGAGGAGGCGGAGTCGGTCACGGCGGCAGACGACGCGGACGCGGGGCAGTCGGCCGAGGGTGACGTCGAAGGCGCATAGCGTTCCCGTCGTGCCTGCGCAGCGCCTGGTCGACCGTTCCCCGGTCGTCCTTCCCGAGACGCTCGTCGAGGGCATGGTCCCCCCGCCGCGCTTCGGCGATGCGCGCTTCGCCACCTACCGGCCCGACCCGCAGCACCCCTCGCAGGCCAGGGCCCTCATGGTGCTGCGCGGCTTCGCCGGCACCCTCGCCCCGCCGAAGAAGCGCCTGCTGGGCAAGCCCAAGCCGCCGCCCGGCCGCCCCGGCGTCTACCTCGACGGCGGCTACGGCGTCGGCAAGACGCACCTTCTCGCCTCCCTCTGGCACGAGGCCCCGGAGCCCCGGGCGTACGGGACCTTCGTGGAGCTGACGCACCTGGTCGGCGCGCTCGGCTTCGGGCAGGCCGTCGAGGCGCTCAGCGGTCACCGGCTGCTGGCCGTCGACGAGTTCGAGCTCGACGACCCAGGCGACACGGTGCTGGTCTCCACGCTGCTGTCGAAGCTGGTCGAGGCGGGGGTGCGGGTCGCCGCGACCTCCAACACGCTGCCCGGCGCGCTTGGCGAGGGGCGCTTCGCCGCGCAGGACTTCCTGCGCGAGATCCAGGGCCTGTCCGGCCACTTCGAGCCGGTGCGGGTGGAGGGCGAGGACTACCGGCACCGCGGCCAGCCGGCTGCCCCGGCGCCGGTGAGCGACGAGGAGGTGCGGTCGCGCGCGGCCGCCGTTGAGGGGGCGACCTGCGACGGGTTCGAGGACCTGCTCGCGCACCTGTCGTCCCTGCACCCCTCGCGCTACGGCGCACTGGTCGAGGACGTCGAGCTCGTCGGCGTGACAGGGGTGCGGCCGGTGGACGACCAGGCGGCGGCACTGCGGCTGGTCGTGCTCGCGGACCGGCTGTACGACCGGGACGTCCCGGTGCTGACCAGCGGCGTCCCGCTGGACCAGCTGTTCCCGACCGAGCTGCTCGAGGGCGGCTACCGCAAGAAGTACCTGCGCGCGGTCAGCCGGTTGACGGCCCTGGCGCGGCAGGCCGGCTGAGGCGGCTCAGACGGACGAGACCGCCTGCTGCGCCTCGATCGCCGCGCGGGCCAGGTCGCGCAGCTCGTCGGCGTCACGGCCCTCCGCCGGGATCGGCGGCAGCACCGTCAGCGTGATCGGGTGGCGGCCACGCAGGACGAAGCCTCGCGCCGGCAGCGCGTCACCGGTGCCCGCCACGGCGATCGGCAGCACCGGCAGGCCCGTCCGGGTCGCCAGCTCGAACGCCCCGGACTTGAACGGCTTGAGCTTGCCGTCGCGGGAGCGGGTCCCCTCCGGGAAGATCATCACCGAGATGCCGTCCCGCAGGTCGGCCTCGGCGGTGGCGAGCATCGTGGCCGCGCTCTCGCGATCGCCGCGCTGCAGCGGGATGTAGGCGTTCAGGTGCATGTTCCAGCCGACCAGCGGGACCTTGAAGTTCTCCGCCTTGCTCACCCAGGTGAAGTGCCGGAACAGCCGGAACATCACCAGGATGTCGAGCAGCGACAGGTGGTTGGCGACCATGACGTACGTGGCGCCGCGCTGCACGTGCTCGCGGCCCCGCACCTGCACCGGCCACAGCGGGTTGAGCCAGGTGTACAGCGAGGCCCAGAAGCAGGTGTACAGGTGCAGCAGCACGCGCCGCCGCCCGAACGGGGCGGTGAGGGCCCAGACCAGGACGGCCCCGGGGAACAGCACCAGCGAGCTCGCGACGACGAAGGCCCAGAACAGGGTCGACAGGACGCGCAGCCTCACGCCGCCGAACCTAGTCCTCCGCCTCGTCGGCCTCCCCAGAAGTTGCCTCAACCGCTCCCGAAGCTGCCGCACCTCGGGCATCCTGGACCGTCATCTGCACGCAGGATGCAGCGGAAAGGCAGGACCGTGCTCTCCCACCCCGCCGACGCCGTCGTGGCGCCCTGGGTGCTGCGCGCCTCGGAACTGGCCGGTTTTGCGACGTGGACGCTCGACCTGGAGTCCGGAGCGGTCACGAGCAGCTCGCGGGTCCGCAGCCACCTCGACCTCGCGCCGAACGACCCGGAGCCGAGCCTGCAGGACTGGTTCGACGTCGTGCACCCGGAGGACAAGGAGCTGCTGCGCACGGCCTGGCGAGGCCTGGTGGACGAGGGCCGCGAGTACGTCCTCGACCACCGGGTCGTGCTGCCGAACGGACGGCTGAAGCACATGCGGGCGGTCGCCTGCGTGGGCACCGGCGCCGACGGGCGACCGCTGGCGTACGGCATCACGCAGGACGTCACCGACGTCCGCCTGGCCGCGGAGCAGCTGGCGCGCGAGCGGGACCGCAGCCGGGCCGTCGTCGCCAACCTGCAGGAGGGCTTCCTGCTGACGACGCGCGACGTGGTCCTGGAGGTCAACCCGGCGCTGTGCGCGCTGACCGGCTTCACCGAGGAGGAGCTGGTCGGTGCCGGACAGCCCTTCCCGTTCTGGCCGCCGGCGCTGCTCGCCGAGTTCGACGCCCTGCGCGAGCGCCTCGCCGAGGAGGGCGGCGGCAAGGTCGGTGTGGAGCTGCAGCGCAAGGACGGCCGGCGCTTCCCGGCCAGCCTCACCGCCACGCCGCTGCCGGCGACCGACGGGCCGGCGCTGTGGATGGTCACGGTGCGGGACACCACGCAGGAGCGCGAGCACGAGCGGCTGCTGCTGGCGCGCGCCGAGACCGACCCGCTGACGGGCCTGCTCAACAGCCGCGCGTTCCGCGACGCTCTGCGCCGGGCCGCGCGCGCGGCCAGGGACGACGGCGGGGTCCTCAGCCTGGCCCTGCTGGACGTGGACCACTTCAAGTCGGTGAACGACCGGTTCGGGCACGCCGTCGGCGACGAGGTGCTGTGCGAGGTGGCGCAACGCCTGGGCCACGCCACCGCACCCGCCGGCATCCTCGCTCGCGTGGGCGGCGAGGAGTTCGCGCTGCTCATGCCCGGGCTGGACGCCGGCGCCGCGCACCGGCTGCTCGCCACCGCGCTGGAGGCGATGCGCTCGATGCCGTTCCGGACGGCCGGGCTGGTGACCGCGTCCGCGGGCGTCGCCGAGCTGCTCGGTGAGATGGACGACGACGGCCTCTACCGGCTGGCCGACACCCTGCTGTACGAGGCCAAGGCGCGGGGGCGCGACCAGGTCCGCTAGGGCAGCGGCATCCCGCCGTGCACGCCGATGCGCTCGCCGGTGATGTAGCTCGACTCCGCGGAGGCCAGGAACACGAACGCCGCCGCCACCTCGACCGGCTGGCCGGCCCGCCCGAGCGGCGTCTCGCTGCCGAAGTCGTCGACCATGTCCGCCGGCATCGTGGCCGGGATGAGCGGCGTCCAGATCGGCCCCGGCGCGACGGTGTTCACGCGGATCCCCTTGGGCGCCAGCTCCTGCGCGAGCGCCTTGGTGAAGTTCACGATCCCGGCCTTGGTGGTCGCGTAGTCGAGCAGCCCCGGTGAGGGCTGGTACGCCTGCACCGACGAGGTGTTGAGGATGCTGCTGCCCGGCTGCAGGTGCGGGATCGCGGCCTTGCACAGCCAGAACATGGCGTACAGGTTGGTCTTCAGCACCCGGTCGAACTGCTCGGTGGTGATGTCGGCGATGCCGTCCTGCACCATCTGGTAGGCCGCGTTGTTGACCAGCACGTCGAGGCCCCCGAGCTCGTCGACCGCCCGCCGTACGAGCTCGGTGCAGTGCTGCTCGTCGGTGATGTTGCCGGGGACGGTGACGCACCGCCGGCCGGCCTCCTGCACGAGGCGCGCCGTCTCGTCCGCGTCCGACTGCTCCTCGGGCAGGTAGGCGATCAGGACGTCGGCGCCCTCACGCGCGAAGGCCAGCGCGACGGCCCGGCCGATGCCGGAGTCGCCACCGGTGATGAGCGCCCGCCGGCCCTCCAGCCGGCCGCTGCCGCGGTACGACGTCTCGCCGTGGTCGGCGGGCGTCCTCAGCTCGGAGACCAGGCCCGGGTGCGGCTGCTGCTCGGGGCCGGGCTGCCCGGACGGGATGCTGGGGTCCTGCGGGGTGAACTGGTCCATGCGCAGCGGCTGCCCGGCTCCGCACGGGCGAAACAGCCGTCAGCCGGTGCCCTTCGCACCGGGGACCAGTCCGCGGACCACCTCGAGGGCGCGGCGCGGCAGGCCGCCGCGGGGGCGCAGCACCGGGGTGTCGCCGCCCACGCCCGCACCCATGGCCTCGAGTGTCTCCAGCAGCGCCTCGCCGGCGTCGTGCCGCGGCGTCCAGCCCAGCTCGCTGCGCGCCCGGGTGGTGTCCAGCAGCGGGGTGAGCCGGCCGATGTCGACCCAGCCGGGGTCCACCGGCACGAGGTGCAGCCGCCACGCGAGGTCCACGATCCCGCGCAGCACCGCCGCCGGCACCGGCACCTTGCGGGCGCCGAGCAGGGCCGCGAGGGTGCCCGGGTCGAGCACCGGCTCGGTGGCGATGTTGAACGCGCCGGTCACCGGCTGCACGCAGGCCAGCACGTACGCGCGCGCCATGTCCTCGGCGTGCACCACCTGGAAGGCCAGCTTGTCGACGGAGGGGACCAGGGGGAGCAGCGACGGGCGGACCAGCGACTGCGGCACGAACGGCCCGAGGAAGTAGCGCGCCAGCGCGCTGGCGGCCTGCGCCTGCAGCACCACGCCCGGCCGGATGCGGACGACCCGCCGCTCCGGGTGCTCGGCCTCGAAGGCGTCGAGCATCCGCTCGGCCTCGGCCTTGTGGCGGCTGTAGGTGGAGCTGCTGATGCCCTGCGTGGGGTGGTCCTCCATGACCCGGGTGGACAGGGCCCCCAGTGTCTTGGGCGGCCCGGGTGAGTAGGCGCCGACGGAGGAGGCGTGCACCAGCACCGGCACGCCGGCGCGCGCCACCGCGTCAAGCACCCGGGAGGTGCCGACGACGTTGACGCGGCGCATCTCGTCCGGGTCGTGCGCGGGCTGCAGCAGCCAGGCCAGGTGCACGACGACGTCCGCGCCGGTGAAGACCGGGACCAGGTCGTCCTCGGCGACGTCGAGGGCGTGCCACTCGACGTCCGCCGGCGGCTCGTCGGGCAGGCGCCGGGCGATGCCGACGACGGACTGGACCTCGGGGTGCTCGACCAGCTGGGGCACGAGCTGGGAGCCGACGTTGCCCGTGGCTCCGGTGACGACGATGCGCATGCCAGGACCGTCCCCGGGCGGCCCGCGGCACAACCCTGCTGCTACCCCGCGAGCTCGACCACCAGCACCGACTCCCCGTCCAGCTCCACCTTGCCCGGCGCGTGCACGAAGCCCGGCTCGCTGTGCAGCAGCACCGACTGGGGCGTGCCGTCGACGGGGACGACCGCGCGCTCGGCGGCGAGGTTGCACACGACGGCGACCCGGCCGCGCTGCACGACGACCCAGCGACTGTCCTCGTCGTAGGTGACCTGCACGCGGTCGCGGTGCCCGTCGCTGAGCTCCGGGCGGGCACGGCGCAGCGCGATCAGGTCGCGGTGCCAGGCCAGCAGCGCAGCGTGCCGCTCCTGGTCGGGCTCGGACCAGTCCAGGGTGCTGTCGCGCAGCGTCTGCTCGCTCTGCGGGTCGGGCACCTCCTCGCCACCCGATGCGGAGTCAGCCCAGCCGTGCGAAGCGAACTCGGCGCGGCGGCCCTTGCGCACCGCCTCGCCGAGCTCGCCCTCGTGGTCGGAGAAGAACTGCCAGGGCGTGCGCGCCCCCCACTCCTCGCCCATGAAGAGCATGGGGGTGTACGGCGAGGTCAGCACGAGCGCGGCACCCACCTTGAGCAGGCCGTCGGACAGCGACGCCGAGATGCGGTCGCCGACGGCGCGGTTGCCGATCTGGTCGTGGTCCTGCAGGTAGACCACGAAGCGGTGGCCGGGCAGCGTCGTCGGGACCGGCCGGCCGTGCGCCCGGCCGCGGAACGACGACCACGTCCCGTCGTGCAGGAAGACGCCGCGGAGGACCTTCGCCAGGGCGGGCAGCCCGGCGAAGTCGCCGTAGTAGCCGGCGGTCTCGCCGGTGAGGTTCACGTGCAGCGCGTGGTGGACGTCATCGGCCCACTGCGCGTGCAGCCCGTTGCCCCCTGCCTCGCGGGAGGTGACCATCCGGGGGTCGTTGAGGTCGCTCTCGGCGATGAGGAACAGCGGCTTGCGCAGCTGGGCGCCGAGCGCCTCCACCTCGACGGCCATCTCCTCGAGCAGGTGCGTGGCGCGCTCGTCGACCAGGGCGTGCACGGCGTCGATCCGCAGCCCGTCCACGTGGTAGTCGCGCAGCCACATCAGCGCGTTCTCGATCACGTAGCGGCGGACCTCGTCCGAGCCCTCGCGGTCGAGGTTGACGGCCGGGCCCCACGGCGTGGTGTGCGCCTCCGTCAAGTACGGCCCGAACTCGGGCAGGTAGTTCCCCGCCGGCCCGAGGTGGTTGTAGACGACGTCCATGACGACGCCGATGCCGCGGGCGTGCGCCGCGTCGACGAACCGCTTCAGGCCGTCGGGGCCGCCGTACGGGTCGTGGACGGCGTACCACGCCACGCCGTCGTAGCCCCAGCCCCACCTGCCGGCAAAGGCGTTGCAGGGCAGCAGCTCCACCGCGTCGACCCCGAGGTCGGCCAGGTGGTCCAGCCGCCCGATGGCGGCGTCGAAGGTGCCCTCCGAGGTGAAGGTCCCGACGTGCAGCTCGTACAGGACGCTGCCGGGCAGCGGGACGCCGCGCCAGCGCTGATCGGTCCACGCGAAGGCGCTGTGGTCGACGACCCGCGAGGGGCCGTGCACCCCGTGCGGCTGCCACGCGCTGCGCGGGTCGGGCCGTGGGTCGCCGCCGTCCAGGACCAGCGCGTAGTCGGTGCCGGGACCGCCGATCTCGTACTGCCACCAACCGCCCTCCGCGGGGCTCATCGGGGTGCGGTGGCCGTCCACCTCCACCTCGACCGTCTCGGGCAGGGGCGCCCACACGCGCAGCGTCGTCATGCCCAGACCTTGCCCGGTCGGTCCCGGCCTAGTCCGCCGCCTGCCGCGACGACCTGGTCACAAAGGAGGAGTTCTGGCGTTCCGCCTCCGGTATGCCGGTGCGCCTGCCGAGACAGGAAGCACCTGCCCTGGAGGAACCGTGGACTGGAGTGCCCGGACCGGCCTGCGCCGGCACCTGAGCCTGCTCGTGTCCGGCGGTTTGGTCCTGCTCATCGGCCTGCTCGGCCTGGTCGCCGGGGACCAGGCCGGCAAGCAGGCTCGCGAGGTGCACCGGGAGGACCGGCTCCAGCTGCAGCAGCGGCTGGCCGGGCTGGTCGACCAGTACGCCCTGATCTCGGCCGCCGAGGTGAACGACAAGCTCGAGGCAGGCCCGGCCTGGAGCACCCGCCCCGGTGACCCGGCGACGGTCGCGCGGCTCCGGGACCTGGTCGACGGCACCCGCGCGCTCGACGTCGGCGCCGTGCTGGTCGATCCGCTCGGCCGTCCGCTGGCCGCCTGGAGCGCCACCGGCGCCGTCCCGGCGCAGGACGACCCCGGCTGGGAACCGCTGCGTGCGGACGTGCGCCAGCCGGTCGAGGGCGCGGTCCCGCTGTCCGACGTGATGCAGGTCGGGAACGCTCACGCGCTGGCGATGGGCCTGCCGGTCCCGCTCCAGGGCGGCGGCCGCGGGCTGCTGATCGGGCTGTGGGACCCCGCGAGGGGCGCCCTGCAGACCTACGTCTCGAAGCTCGCCTACGGCAAGACCGGCCACGGGTACGTCCTGGACGGGGCCGGCCACGTCATCGCCGGGCCCGCGAGCGCCGACATCGGCCACCCCCTGCCGCTGCACCAGCTGCGGGAGGCCGTGGCCGACGGCGGAGCGGAGGGCATCGCCGAGACCTCCGACCGCGGACAGGAGCTGGTCAGCTCGTTCGCCGTCGCCGGCTCCACCGGCTGGACCGCCGTCACGCCGCAGAGCCGGGACGAGTTCGAGGGCGCGCTGGTGCGCTCCGGCCACCTGGTCGAGGCCGCCGTGGTCGCGCTGCTGCTCATCGCCGGCACCAGCATGGTCGTGCTGCACCGCAAGCGCGAGACGGCGCTGGAGTCGGTCGCGCTGCGTGATGACCTCACCGGCCTCTACAACCGGCGGGGCTGGTTCGTCCTGGCCGAGCACGAGCTCGAGCGGGCCCGCCGCGCGGCCAGCGCGCGGGTGCTGCTGTTCGTCGACCTGGACGGACTCAAGCAGGTCAACGACGTGCTCGGGCACCGTGAGGGCGACCGGGCCATCGCCGACGCCGCGCGCGTGCTGACCGCCGCCTCCCGCTCCTCGGACCTGGTCGGGCGCCTGGGCGGTGACGAGTTCGTGCTGCTGCTCGGCGACGACGGGCACGCCGACGTCGCCCGCCGCCGGCTCGTCGACGCCCTGGACGTGCACAACGCCGGCTCGGGTGCCGGCTTCGAGCTGCGCATGGCGATCGGCGCCGAGGTGTGGTTCCCGGACGAGGCGTGCACCCTGGACGAGCTGGTGCGCCGCGCGGACGCCGACATGTACGTGGACAAGATCAGCCGGCCGGGGCGCCACGAGGGACTGCTGCGCCTGCCGCACCAGCGCGCGGCTGAGGCGGACACCCCCACCTCCCGCTAGCGGCGCAGCACCGCCACCGGGAAGCCGGCCAGCAGGTCGGCCAGCTCCACGCGTCCGGTGCGCTCGGCGCCGGTCAGCACGTCGGTCCAGCGGCCCTCCGGCAGCTGCACGGCGTCCTCCCCCCACCCGGCGCGCTCGACCTGCAGCGCCCGCAGCGGTGCGACGGTGACGACGGCGTCGCCCCGGACGAAGCCGACGGCCCGCGCCCCCGCGTCCAGCGGCGCGTAGGAGGACCCGGCCAGGAACGCGTCCGGGAGCTGGCGGCGCAGCTGCAGCAGCCGGGTCACCAGGTGCAGCTTGGCGGTGCCGACGTCGTCCAGCGCGGGCGCACCGTCCAGCGCGGCGAGCAGCGCGCGGCGCTGGTCGAAGTCGACCGGACGGCGGTTGTCCGGGTCCACCAGCGACAGGTCCCACAGCTCGGTGCCCTGGTAGGTGTCGGCCACGCCCGGCATGGTCAGCTGCACGGCCTTCTGCGCCAGGGCCGTGATCTGCCACGCCGGTGTCAGCCGCGCGACGAACGCCTCCACCTCCGCGACCAGCGCCTCGTCCGCCAGCACCGCCCGCACGAAGGACTGCACCGCCTCGTCGAACGCCGGCACCGGGTCGATCCACGACGTCTGCGCCTTGCCCTCGCGGGTGGCCTTCTCGACGTAGGCGACCGCGCGGTCGGCGGTCAGCGGCCATGCGCCGACCAGCGTCTGCCAGACCAGCTGCTCGGTGGCGGCGTCCGGTCCGGCGGCGCTGCGGTGCTTGGCCGCCGCGGCGTGCCAGCGGGTCACGGCGTCGCCCCACTCGGTCGGGCACTGCGCGAGCAGCACCAGCCGGGCCCGCACGTCCTCGGACCGCTTGGTGTCGTGCGTCGACAAGGTCGTCATGGACAGCGGCCAGTCGCGCTGCTGCACGGCGCACGCCTCGTGGAACTCCTGCAGCGGCAGGCCGAACCGGCCCGGGTCCCCACCCACCTCGTTCAGCCCGGACAGCCGGAAGTACCGGTAGAAGGCGGTGTCCTCCACGCCCTTGGCCATCACCGGGCCGCAGGTCTGCTGGAACCGGGTGACGAACTCCTCGGCGTCGGGACCGGTCGGGCCCTCGGCCAGGACCAGCCGCTCGACGAGGTCGATCTCGGCGGAGCGGCGGGGCAGCACCGACGTCGCCTTGGCCACCGCGGCCGACACGTGGTGCCGCGCCTGCTCGTCGGCGGGCCCGGTGGGGGAGAGGTAGGCGCGGTAGACGCCGAAGCCGGCCAGCACCTCGACCAGCGCCTCGCGGAACGCACGTCGCGTCGTGTCGCGCAGCGCCGGATCGGTGCGGCACACGCGCAGCCCGAGCTCGGTCAGCCGGTTCACCTCGGCCGCGAGCACCTCGCGCAGCACCAGGTGCTTGGTGGTGTCGACGACGTCCGCGTACGAGGCGTCGTCGCCCGTGACCGAAGCCCACAGCGCGGTCAGCGGCAGCTCGCCCGCCGGGTCGACGAACAGGCCGAGCACCCGGTTGAGCGCGTCGTACCCGGTCGTGCCTGCGGTCGCCCAATCGTCCGGCAGGTCCTCGCCCGGCTCCAGGATCTTCTCGACGACGACCCACGCGCCGCCGGTGGCCTCGGCCAGCCGGTCGAGGTAGCCGCCGGGGTCGGCGAGGCCGTCCGGGTGGTCGATGCGCAGGCCGTCCAGCACGCCGTCGCGCACCTGCTGCAGGACCAGCGCGTGCGTCTCGTCGAACACCTGCGGCACCTCGACGCGCACGCCCGCCAGCGTCGTCACGTCGAAGAAGCGCCGGTAGTCCAGCTCCTCGCCGGCCACACGCCAGGAGGCGAGCCGGTAGTGCTGCTCCTCCAGCGTTGCGAGGACGTCTCCGTCGACGCGGGTGCCGGGCGCGAGCGGGAACTCGTGGTCGTAGTAGCGGATCCGGTCCTCGAGCAGCTCGAGCTCGCCGGCCACCTCCCCCAGCGGCCCGCCCAGCACCGGCACGAGCACCTTGCCGGGGTTGTCGGCGCTGTCCCAGTCCACGTCGAACCAGTCGGCGTAGGGCGAGTCGCGGCCGTCGCGCAGCAGCGACCACCACTGCGCGTTCTGCGACTCCGGCTCGCTGACGGCCATGTGGTTCGGCACCACGTCGAGCAGGATCCCGAGGCCGGCCTCGCGGCAGGCGGCGACCATCCGCCCGAACGCCTCCTCACCGCCGAGCTCGCGGTTCAGCGTGCTGTGGTCCACGACGTCGTAGCCGTGCGCCGACCCCGGTGCCGCCTGCAGGTACGGCGAGCAGTAGAGGTGCGTCACGCCGAGGTCGGCGAGGTACGGCACCGCCGCCGCGGCGTCGTCGAACCCGAAGCCTGGGTGGTCGTCCGCGGGCGGGCGCAGCTGCACCCGGTAGGTCGAGACGGGCACGGGCTTGCCTGCGGCGGGCAGGTGCGCCACCTAGAACACCTTCCGCAGGACCTGCACGGAGCGGGCGTCGACCTGCAGCGGCTCGCCGGTCTTCACCGACTGCGCGTCGACGTCACCCAGCATCGGCGCCGCCGTGTCGATCTCCACCTGCCAGCGCTCGCCCGCGCCGAGGTCCGGCAGCGTGAACTCGATCGGCTCGTGGTGGCCGTTGAAGACGAGGAAGAACGAGTCGTCGGTGACCCGCTCGCCGCGCGCGTCGGGCTCGCGGATGCCCTCACCGTTGAGGAAGACGGTGACCGACTTGGCGAAGCCGCTGTCCCAGTCCTCCTCGCTCATCTCCTCACCGGCGGGGGTGAACCAGCCGATGTCCTCGATCGTGGTGCCCTTCACCGGGCGACCGCGGAAGTGCCGGCGCCGACGGAAGACCGGGTGTTCCTTGCGCAGCCGGGACAGGCGCGACACGAACTCGGTCAGCACCTCGTAGTCCTTGGCGCGCTCCCAGTCCACCCAGGCGATCTCGTTGTCCTGCGCGTAGACGTTGTTGTTGCCGCCCTGCGTACGGCCCAGCTCGTCGCCGTGCAGCAGCATGGGGACGCCCTGGCTGAGGAACAGCGTGGTGAGGAAGTTGCGCTTCTGCTGCTCGCGCAGCGCGATGATCTCGAGGTCGTCGGTGTCTCCCTCGACGCCGCAGTTCCACGAGCTGTTGTGGCTCTCGCCGTCGTTGCCGCCCTCGCCGTTGGCCTCATTGTGCTTGTCGTTGTAGGAGACCAGGTCGTGCATGGTGAAGCCGTCGTGCGCGGTGACGAAGTTGATGGACGCGTACGGCCGCCGGCCGTCGTCCTCGTAGAGGTCGGCCGATCCGGTGAGGCGTGAAGCGAACTCGGCCAGCGTTTCGGGCTCGCCGCGCCAGTAGTCGCGCATGGTGTCGCGGTACTTGCCGTTCCACTCGGTCCACAGCGGCGGGAAGCCGCCGACGTTGTAGCCGTCGTAGCCGATGTCCCACGGCTCGGCGATGAGCTTGGTCTGGCTCACGACCGGGTCCTGGTGCACCAGGTCGAAGAACGCCGACAGCCGGTCGACCTCGTGGAACTGGCGGGCCAGCGACGAAGCGAGGTCGAAGCGGAACCCGTCGACGTGCATCTCGGTGACCCAGTACCGCAGCGAGTCCATGATGAGCTGCAGGACGTGCGGGCTCTTCATGAGCAGCGTGTTGCCGGTGCCGGTCGTGTCGTAGTAGTGCTTGTTGTCCTCGTCGACCAGGCGGTAGTAGTTCGCGTTGTCGATGCCGCGGAACGACAGCGTCGGGCCGAGCTGGTTGCCCTCGGCGGTGTGGTTGTAGACC
>JAOPWK010000156.1 GCA_025965735.1 Frankiales bacterium | reverse complement strand
CGCAGGCAGCCGACTCCGCGGGCCTGAACCCCCGGCAGGAGGAGGGCCTCGGCGAGGTTCTCCAGCGGGACGACGACGCGGTCGACCCCTGCGCGGGCGGCAGTCACCACGGCAGGCAGCACACCCGGCACGGCCCGCACCCGGCCGTCGAGGCCGAGCTCCCCCAGCAGCACGCGGCCGACCAGCGCCTCGGCTGGCAGCACCCCCGCCGCCGCCAGCACGGCCGCCGCCAACGCCAGGTCGAAGCCGCTCCCCCGCTTGGGCAGCGACGCCGGCGACAGCGCCAGCGTGATGCGCCGCTGCGGCCACGACTGTCCGCTGTTCACCACGGCCGCCCGCACCCGGTCCCGCGCCTCCGCGAGCGACGCGTCCGGCAGGCCGATGACGGTGAGGCCGGGCAGCCCCTGGGCGAGGTCGGCCTCGACCTCCACCACCTGGCCGTCGATGCCGACCAGTCCCACTGCGTACGCGCGCGCCAGCGCCACGGCGACCACCTCCGCCGTCGACGCTGCCGCCGGTGCGTCAGCAGCGACAGGTGCTGCGGGCAGTCTGTGGAGAGAGCGTCAGCCCTGCGGCTGCGGCGCCAGGACGAACACGTCCGCGTGCTCCTCCACGACCTGGAGCAGCCGGCCGACGTCGCCGCTCTCGCGCGCCTCGTGGAGCGCGCACAGGAACTCGCCGGTCCGCAGCGCCGGCCGGGTCGACCAGGTCACGACGGCGGGCACGTCGCCGGGGTTCCGCACCTGGTGGACGGCGCCCGCCGCCGGCACGTCGAGCGCCTCGCCGGCGGGGACCGTGCGCAGCACCCCCTCGATGACGAACCCGAGCGCGCCCTCGTGCACCTCGGAGCACTCGTCCTGTGCGGGGTGCAGGTGCGCCGGCGGCTGCGGGCTCCCGGGCCCGTACGTCGCCCGCATCTGGTGCAGGGCGCCGTCGCTCTCGGCAGCGGTGACCGTGAACTCCAGGCGGACCGTGCCGCTGCCCTGGACCGTGGGTATGCGCGGAGCCTGCACCCGGGAGCAGCCTGCGCGCAGCAGGATCAGAAGGCTGCGCGCAGGTGCACCAGCGTCGGCTCCTGACCGCGCTGCCGCACGATGCCGATCACGTCGAAGCGGAGCTCCGCAGCGCCAGGCGGCCGGTGCTCCAGCAGCCAGCGGCAGGCCAGCGTCCGGAGCTTCCGGGCCTTGACCGGCCCGACGGCCTCGGCCGGGGAGCCGAAGCCTGTGCCGCCGCGGGTTTTCACCTCGACGAAGACGACGGTCCCGTCGGGATCACGAGCGACGAGGTCGAGCTCGCCGAGGTCGCAGCGCCAGTTCCGCGCCAGCACCTGCATGCCGAGCGAGGCGAGGTGGGCGGCGGCGAGGTCCTCGCCCCACTGTCCCAGGGCCAGAGTCGGAGTTGTCATGCACCGACAGTGCGACCGCCGGCGCCAGAACGGGTGCCGGAGGCCTCGGCTGTGGACGAGGAGCTAGTCCTCCTGGGGCAGCTTGATCCCGGCGACGACCTGGTGCTCCTGCGACGTGCCCTCGTTGGCGGCCGTGCCCGAGGACGGCACCGACGCGTCGTCGCCCTGGCCGGGCGACTCGCCCGGGGTGCTGTCCAAGGCGGAGGGCCCCATGCGCGCCGCACCCGCGGAGGTGTCGGTGGTGACGGACTCGCCCTCGGGCGTCTGCCCGTCGATGCCGGGGGCGCGGTGCGCCTCGCCCGTCGTCGTCTGCACCGGCTGCTCCGGACCCGGCGCACGGCCGGTGCTGGTGGTCGTGTCGACCGTGCCCCTGGTCGCGTCGGGCGTGGTGCCGTCGGCGGACAGGCGGGTCGGCTCCTGGCCCGGCGCCTCGTGCGCGTAGGCGCCCGTGGCCGACAGCCCGGAGCGCAGCGCGTCGGGGTGGCGCGGGGCCTGCGGGTCGGCGCCGCCGACGTTCATGCTGTCCAGGTCCGGCACCTCGAGCGGCTCCGAGTGCGTGCCGGTGGGGTCCATCGGCTCGGTCTTGGCCTGGTTGGTGTCCGGGCTGCCCTGGCCGCCGGGCTCGGTGCGGTCGGACAGGGTGACCGGGCCGTCCCCCTGCGTGTCCTCCGGCTGACTCGCCTCACCCGGCTGGTTGCGCTTGAAGATCGACATGCCCGGTTCCTACCCCTCGAAGGGCGGGCGACCCTCGGGCATCTCCAGGTCCGGCTTCTCGAGCTTCTCGACGTTGACGTCCTTGAACGTCAGCACCCGCACCGACTTCACGAAGCGCGCCGGCCGGTACATGTCCCACACCCACGCGTCGGTGAGCGTCAGCTCGAACCAGACCTCACCGTCGGAGGTGCGCGGCTGCACGTCGACCGCGTTCGCGAGGTAGAAGCGCCGCTCGGTCTCCACCACGAAGTCGAACTGCCGGACGATGTCGCGGTACTCCCGGTAGAGCTGCAGCTCCATCTCGGTCTCGTACTTCTCGAGCTCCTCGGCACTCACGCGCTGACTCCCACCCGCTCATCCAACCGCACCGTCCGCCCCGAGACGGCCGCCTTCACGTTGACGTACGAGAAGCGGTGCTCGGGGCACGGGCCGTGCTCCTGCAGGGCCGCCGTGTGCTCCGGCGTGATGTAGCCCTTGTGCTGCGCGAAGTCGTACTCCGGCCAGCTCTCGTGCAGGCGCCGCATCAGCCGGTCGCGGGTCACCTTCGCCACGACGGAGGCCGCCGCGACGCACGCCGCGACCCGGTCGCCCTTCCAGACGGCCAGGGCCGGAGCCGGCATGCCGCCGATCGCGAAGCCGTCGGTGAGGACGTACGAGGGGCACGGGTCCAGCCGCAGGACGGCCTGCCGCATCGCGCGCACGTTCATCACGTGCAGCCCGCATCGGTCCACCTCGT
>JAOPWK010000142.1 GCA_025965735.1 Frankiales bacterium | reverse complement strand
ACGTCGACGGCCAGGTCCGGGTCCTCCGCGAGCTCGCGAGCCGCGTAGTAGTGGTTGGTGATCCCGACGTCGCAGCCGCCGGCGGCGACGGTGCGCACGATCTCGGTGTCGTTGGCCATGATCTGCGGGTCGTTCGCCACCCACCCCTCGAGCGTCTGCTTCGCCTGGGCCTGGCCGTCGTGGGCGATCATCGACGCGACCAGCGACTGGGTGTAGGGGCTGGTCGAGGTGCGGAAGCAGAGCCGGCCCTTCCACTGCGGGTCGCCGAGAGCGGCGTACGTCGTCAGCTGGTCGGGCTGGACCTTCGCGGGGTTGTAGATGATCACGCGGGCCCGCTCGGACAGGCCGAACCAGCGGCCCTCCGGGTCGCGCAGCGCAGCCGGGACGGCGCTCTCCAGCTCGGGCGTCGGCGCCGGCTGGAGCAGGTCCTGCTCGGCGGCCAGCGACAGGTTGGCCACGTCGACCGTCATGAACACGTCGGCCTCGGTGTCGGCGCCCTCGGCCTCCAACCGCTCGCGCAGCTCCGCGTCGTTGCCGTTGAGGAACTCCACCTCGATGCCGGTCTCCTCGGTGAAGCGCTCGTAGGCCTGCTCGGCGCCGTAGGAGCGCGCGGAGAAGACCTGGATCGCCGGACCCCCGGTGCCGGGGACGATGCCGCAGCCGGCCAGCGCGAGCGGCAGGACGGTGAGGGCGGCCAGCGCGAGGGGGCGCACGACGGGGGAGCGGTGGGCCACAGGGTGTCCTTCGGGATCAGGTTAAGGCAACCTTCCCTACTGTACTGGCGGACCCGCTCCGCCGCGTGCACGATGCGTCGCGCCTCGGGCGGTTCGGAACGATCATGCCGGGAACAGCCACCCCGACCAGCACCACCAGCGAGAAGAAGAGGGCACCTCGTGGCAGAGCTCAAGAAGGGCAGCAGGGTCACCGGCGGCGAGCGCGACAAGCTGGCCGCTGACCTGAAGAAGCGGTACGAGGGCGGGGAGAGCATCCGGCTGCTCGCCGAGTCCTCGGGCCGCTCGTACGGCTTCGTGCACCGGATCCTCAACGAGTCCGGCGCCACGCTGCGCGGGCGCGGTGGAGCCACCCGGAAGAAGAGCTCCTAGGCAGTCCCTGATCTGGACCGCTCCGGGCCGGCCCTCCGCACTGCGGGAGGCCGGCCCGCGGCGTACCCGGGGCAGCGCGGCACCCGTCGGGATGACAGGCTCCCGGGAACTCGGAGCAACGGGAGACGCACCACATGGACATGACGCTGACCGCGGAGCAGGACGCCGTCCGCAAGGCCGTCAAGGAGTGGGTCGACGACGTCGTCGCACCCCCCGCGCTGGAGAACGACCGCAGGGAGCGCTTCCCGCAGGAGGCGCTCGACGGGCTCAAGCAGACCGGCTTCATCGGCCTGTCGATCCCGGAGGAGTTCGGCGGCGGCGGCGGCGACCCGATGTCCTACGTGCTCTACATCGAGGAGCTCGGCCGCGGCGACGCCAACGTCCGCTCGATCGTCAGCGTGCACCTCGGCCTGGTGGCCGGCTCCATCGACCGCTGGGGCACCCAGGAGCAGAAGGAGCAGTGGCTCCCACGGATGGCCACCGGCGAGGTGCTGGGCTGCTTCGGCCTCACCGAGCCGGACTACGGCAGCAACCCGGCCGACCTGCAGGCCACCGCCGTCAAGCAGGCCGACGGCGGCTACGTGCTCAACGGCAACAAGATCTTCATCACCAACGGCACGATCGCCGGCGTCACCCTGTTCATGGCCCGCACCGGTGGCGAGGGCGCCCGCGGCGTCAGCGCCTTCCTCGTGCCGAACGACGCGGAGGGCTTCGAGGCCAAGCCGATCCACGGCAAGCTGGGCCTGCGCTCGTGCGACACCGCCGAGCTCGTCCTGCGCGACGTCAAGGTCGGCCCGGAGGCGCTGCTCGGCGGCGAGGAGGGCAAGGGCATCCGCGTCGCGCTGACGGCCTTGAACGACGGCCGCATGTCGCTGGGCGCGTCCTGCACCGGCCTCGGCCAGGCGGCGCTCGACACGATGGTCAAGTACACCAAGGAGCGCGTGCAGTTCGGCAAGCCCGTGGCCGGCCACCAGCTCGTGCAGGCGCTCATCGCCGACACCGCCGTCGAGGTCGACTGCGCCCGGCTGCTGACCTACCGGGTCGCCGACCTCAAGACGCGCGGCGAGGACTACTCGCTCGCTGCCAGCAAGGCCAAGTACTACGCCAGCGAGATGTCGGTGCGCGCCGCGAACGCCTGCGTGCAGGCGCACGGCGGCTACGGCTACATCGACGAGTACGCCGCCGGGAAGTACCTGCGTGACGCGCGGGTTACCACGCTGTACGAGGGCACCTCGCAGATCCAGCAGCTGATCATCGGCCGCGCCCTCACGGGGATCTCCGCCTTCTAGGCTTGGGAGGGGGGGCCGCGCGTGTCCGACCTCCAACAGTTCTCGATGATGCGGTCCTTCCGCAAGGACCCCGCTGTCGCGGACCAGAAGCTGGCCCCCGGCACGGCGCGGCGGATCGCGAGGTTCGCGTCGCCGTACCGCCGCGAGCTGACGCTGTTCCTCGCGCTCATCGTCGTGGCGGCGTTCCTCGCCGTGCTCAACCCGCTGATCTTCAAGAAGATCATCGACGACGGCATCGGCACGAACCCGCCGGAGACCGGTGACCGCGCGCTCGTCGTCCAGATGGCGCTGCTCGTCGCCGGACTGGCCATCATCGACGCCGGCCTGTCGCTGTGGTCGCGCTGGTGCTCCACGCGCATCGGCGAGGGCCTCATCTTCGACATGCGCTCGCAGGTCTACACGCACATCTCGCGCATGCCGATCGCCTTCTTCACCCGCACCCAGACCGGCGCGCTCATCAGCCGCCTGAACAACGACGTGCTCGGTGCGCAGCAGGCGTTCACCGGAACGCTGTCCGGTGTCGTCAGCAACGTGATCGGGGTCGTGCTGACGCTGGCCGCGATGCTCGTCCTGTCCTGGCAGATCACCCTGCTCTCGCTGGTGCTGCTGCCGGTCTTCGTCATTCCGGCCAAGCTCATCGGCACCAAGCTGCAGGCGCTGACGCGCGAGTCGTACGCGCTGAACGCGCAGATGACGAACACGATGACGGAGCGCTTCAACGTCTCGGGGGCCCTGCTGGTCAAGCTGTTCGGGCGCCCCGAGGTCGAGGAGCGGTCGTTCCGCGACAAGGCCGGCCGGGTGCGCGACATCGGCGTCACGAGCGCGATGTACGGCCGGGTCTTCTTCGTCTCCCTCACCACCGTGGCCGCTCTCGCGACCGCGATGGTCTACGGCGTCGGCGGCGTGCTCGCCGCCTCCGGCTCGCTCGGCGTCGGCACGGTGGTCGCGCTGGCCGCGTACCTCACCCGGCTGTACGGGCCGTTGACCGCGCTCTCCAACGTGCGGGTCGACGTGATGACCGCGCTGGTCTCCTTCGAGCGGGTCTTCGAGGTGCTGGACCTCGAGCCGATGGTGGCCGAGAAGCCCGGTGCGGTCGAGCTCCCCAAGGGCGCCGCCTCCGTCGAGTTCGACGACGTGGTCTTCGGCTACCCCACCGCGGAGCAGGTGTCGCTCGCGTCGCTGGAGTCTGTTGCCGTGCTGGACAACACACCGGCCACGACCGTCCTGCACGGCGTCTCCTTCCGCGCCGAGCCCGGTCAGCTGGTCGCGCTCGTCGGGCCGTCCGGCGCCGGCAAGACCACCATCAGCCAGCTGGTGACCCGCATGTACGACGTGGAGTCAGGGGCCGTGCGCATCGGCGGGCTCGACGTGCGCGACGTGACGATGCAGTCGCTGCGCGACGCCGTCGGTGTGGTCACCCAGGACGCGCACATGTTCCACGACACGATCCGCGCGAACCTCGCCTACGCCGACCCGGACGCCACGGACGAGCAGCTGCTGGCGGCGCTCGACGCGGCGCAGGTCGGCGCGCTGGTGCGCAGCCTCCCCGACGGCCTGGACACTCTCGTCGGTGACCGCGGCTACCGGCTTTCCGGCGGCGAGAAGCAGCGCATGGCCATCGCCCGGCTGCTGCTCAAGGCGCCGGGCATCGTCGTGCTGGACGAGGCCACCGCCCACCTGGACAGCGAGTCCGAGGCGGCCGTGCAGCGGGCGCTGGCCACCGCCTTGGAAGGCCGCACCTCGCTGGTCATCGCGCACCGGCTGTCCACCGTGCGCGACGCCGACCAGATCCTGGTCCTCGAGGACGGCCGCGTCGTCGAGCGCGGTCGGCACGACGAGCTGCTCGAGCGCGGCGGCCTCTACACCGAGCTCTACCGACGGCAGTTCGCCTCCCAGGAGGACGAGCCGGTAGCCGCGGCCGACTAGCGGGCAGGACCCGGCCGTGCTGCGCGTCGAGGTGGAGTCCGTCCGGTCGCTGCGCTTCGACGACGGGAGCGCGGTCCGCGCGGCATCGGGGGTGGCGCCGCTGGGCGACGGCTGGCTCGTCGCGCAGGACGACGCCGCGCACGCCGCCTGGCTGCGGGAGACCTCCGTGCAGCGGGTGCGCGTCGTCCCCTCGGTCGACGGCCACGACGTGTTCTCCTCGGCCGCAGGGACCAAGCACCTCAAGCCCGACCTCGAGGCGGCCTGCCCCGTCGAGCACGAGGGCCGGCCGGCCGTGCTCCTGCTCGGCTCCGGGGCGACGGCGCAGCGGATGCGCGCTGCGCTGGTGACGCTGGGGGAGGGGCCGCAGGCGCTGGTGGCGGACCTGTCGCCGCTCTACGCACAGGTGGCTCGCGTGCTCGGCCTCGCCCCGGCCAACCTCAACCTGGAAGGGGCCTGCCGCACCGGCGACGTGCTGCGCTGGTTCGCCAGGGGCAACCTGGCGGCGGGGGTGCCGTCGGCCAGCGTCGACGTCGACCTCGGCCCGCTGCTGGACGCCGTCCTCGGTCGCGGTGACCCGTCGCGGGTCGTCGTGCGCACGCCCCTGACGTACGACCTGGGCACGGTCGACGGCGTCGGCCTGACCGTCACGGACGCCGTCGCCCTGCCGGACGGGCGGGTGCTGCTCTCCGCCGCCGCGGAGGACACACCCAATGCCTACGACGACGGACCGGTGCTGGCCGCGGCGCTCGCCCTGCTGGACGGGGACGACCTGCAGGCCGTCGTGCCGCTCCCCGACGTGCACGGCGAGGTGGCGAAGGTCGAGGGCCTGGCCGTCATGGAGGCGGGGCGCGACGGCGCGCGGCTGCTCGCCGTCGTGGACGACGACGACCCGGAGCGGCCGTCGAGCTGCCTGGTGCTGCGGGTCGCGCTCTAGCCGGCGCCGCCCTGGCCGCCGGCGCCGCCGAGCCTGCCCTCGTCGGTCAGCTCCTCCGGGTCGGTCGTGGCCGGCTTGCCCTCTGCCGTGTCCTCGGGCTCCAGGTCACCGGGCTCGATCTTGATGTCGGTCCCCTTGAACACCTGCGGGCTGTCTTCTGGCGTCGTCATACCGCGGCCCTACCCGCGCGGTGCGAGGATGACCCTGTGCCCGACCTGCTGCTCGGCCCGCTCCTGCGCCACGTCGACGAGACCTCTGCCACCGTGTGGGTGGAGACGGACGCGCCGTGCGAGGTGCAGGTGCTCGGCTGCAGCACGCCCACCTTCACCGTGGCGGGCCACCACTACGCCCTGGTCGTGTGCGACTCGCTCGAGCCCGGCACCGTCACGCCGTACGGCGTCAGCCTCGACGGCGAGGCGGTCTGGCCGCGGGCGGACGACCCGTACCCGGCCCCGACCGTGCGGACCCGCACCCGCGACGGCGGCGAGCCCTTCCGGCTGCTGTTCGGCTCCTGCCGCGTGACCCGGCCGCACGAGCCGCCGTACACGCTCGCCGGTGGCGATGAGGGCGTCGGCGTGGACGCGCTGCACGCCTACGGCAAGCGGATGCTCGCGCAGGAGGAGCCCTCCTGGCCGGACGCGCTCCTGCTGCTCGGCGACCAGGTCTACGCCGACGAGCTCTCGCCGCAGACGCTGGCCTACATCGAGCGGACCCGCGGCACCGACGAGCCGCCTGGGGACGGTGTGGCGGACTTCCAGGAGTACACCGTCCTCTATCAGGAGGCATGGAGCGACCCGCTCGTGCGCTGGGTGCTCTCGACGCTGCCGACCGCCATGGTGTTCGACGACCACGACGTGCACGACGACTGGAACACCTCGGCCACCTGGCGCAAGCAGATGCAGGCCAAGGACTGGTGTCCGGCCCGCATCGAGGGCGGGCTGATGAGCTACAGGCTCTACCAGCACCTGGGCAACCTCTCGCCGGCTGCGCTGGAGCACGACGAGGTCTGGGCGCGCCTCAAGGCGGTCGACGACGGCGAGCAGGTGCTGCGCGAGCACGCCCGCAGGGCCGACGGGGAGGCCGACGGCGGCAAGGGCGTGCGGTGGAGCTACCGGCGCGACTACGGCGACGTGCGGCTGCTGGTGCTGGATTCCCGCGGCGGGCGGGTGCTGGAGACCGGCGAGCGCTCGATGGTGGACGACGCCGAGTGGGAGTGGATCGTCGAGCAGACGCGCGACTGCGCCTCGCACCTGCTGCTCGCCTCCTCGCTGCCGGTGCTGCTGCCCCCCGCGATCCACGGCCTGGAAGCCTGGAACGAGGCGGTGTGCGACGGCGCCTGGGGCACGCGGTGGCGGACCTGGGGCGAGAAGATCCGCCAGGGTGCCGACCTCGAGCACTGGGCCGCCTTCCGGCTGTCGTTCGTGCGCCTGATGCGACTCGTCGAGGAGGTCGGCTCCGGTCGGTGCGGGCCGGCGCCGGCGACGATCACGTTCCTCGGCGGCGACGTGCACTTCTCCTACCTGGCGCAGGCGCACTTCAAGGCCGACCGCGGCGTGACCAGCCACGTGCATCAGGCCGTCTGCTCGCCGGTGCGCAACCCGGTCAACCGCCCGATTCAGGTCGGAGACCGCTTCGCCCGCAGTGCGCCGGGGCGCGGCCTGGGCCGGCTGCTCATGGTGCTGGCCCGCGTCCCGAAGCCGGAGCAGTGGTGGCGGGTCGACCACGGCCCCCGCTTCCACAACTCGGTGGCCACGCTCGAGCTCGAGGACCGCCGGTCGCTGCTGCGCCTGGAGGCTGCTCGACCGGGCGACCCGGACGAGCGGCTCGACGTCGTCCTGGAGAAGCAGCTCGCCTAGAGGCTGCGCGCGTACCCGCCGTCGACCGTCACCATTGTGCCGGTGACGTAGGAGGCGGCCGGGCTGAGGACGAAGGCGGCCACCCGCCCGAACTCCGCCGGGTCGCCGTAGCGGCGCAGCGGGATGTCCTCCGGCACGGCGTCCGCGTCCAGGCCCAGCTCGCGCAGCCGGTCGGTGAGCACGCGACCGGGCAGCAGGCCGTTCACGCGCACCCCGCGCGGCCCCAGCTCGTCGGCCATCGTCTTGGCCAGCATGCCGAGACCGGGGCGCAGCCCGTTGCTCGCGGCGAGCCCGGCCAGCGGCGCCTTCACGCTGGTGGACAGCACGAGCGCCAGCGAACCGCCCTCGGGCGGGAGCGCGTCCACGACGGCCCGGCAGGTGCGGACCGCCCCGAGGAAGACGCTGTCGAACGCGCCCTGCCACTGCGCGTCCGTGGTCCCGAGGGCCGTGCCGGCCGGCGGGCCGCCGACGCTGACCAGCGCCCCGTCCAGCCGCCCGTACGCCTCCGTGGCAGCGGCCACCAGCCGTTCTGCCGCGTCCGGCTCGCCCAGGTCGGCCGGCACGCCGACCGCGCCCAGCGCGCCGGCGGAGCGTCGTACCGACTGCTCGTCCCGTCCGGCCAGCAGGACCCTCGCGCCCTCGGCCACCAGCGCCTGCGCCGTCGCGTAGCCCAGGCCGCGCGAGCCGCCGGTGACGAGGAAGACGCGGTCCTGCAGCCCGAGGTCCACTATGGGACGACGACCGTGCGCACGCCCTTGCCGGCGCTCATGTCGGCGAAGGCGGCGTCGATGCCGTCCAGCCCGACGGTGCCGGTGATGAGCGCACCGAGGTCGAGGCGACCCTCGGCGGCGTAGTCCAGGACCTCGGGGATGTCGGTCACCGGGTCGGTGTTGCCGTAGACGCAGCCCTGGATGACGCGCGCGAAGTGGAACAGCTCGAGAGCGCTGAAGCTGACCTGCTGCTCCTTGCCACCGATCCCCACGATCGTCGTGGTGCCGCCGCGGCGGGTCGCCGACCAGCTGGACCGGATGGTGTCGGCGAGGCCGACGCAGTCGAAGGCGTGGTCCGCCCCGCGCTTCCCGGTCAGGCCCCGGACCTGCTTGGCGAGCTCGCCACCGGCCTCGAGCACCTGGGTGGCGCCCATCGACTGCGCGAGCTCGAGCTTCTCCGGGGCGCGGTCCACGACGATGACCTCACCGGCTCCGGCCAGCCGGGCACCCTGCACGACCGACAGCCCGACGCCGCCGAGCCCGACGACCAGCACCGACTGACCCTCCCGCACCTTCGCCGTGTTGAGCACCGCGCCGACGCCGGTCAGCACGGCGCAGCCGACGAGGGCGGCATGCTCGAGCGGCACCGCGTCCGGGACCTTGAGGACGGCGCGCTCCGACACGACCGTCTCCTCGGCGAAGCCGCCGGTGGACAGGCCCGGGTAGACGTCCTGCCCGTCGAGGGTCGCGTACGGCGCGCTGGCCGCGGCGCTGGACGTCTCGCACAGCCAGGGCTCCCCCTGCAGGCAGTACCAGCAGGTGCCGTCCGGCGGAGCCCAGCACAGGACGACGCGGTCCCCGGGTGCGGCGCTGGTGACGCCCTCGCCGACGCTGACGACGGTGCCCGCGGACTCGTGCCCGAGGACGACCGGCATCGCCTGGCGCAGCGTGCCCCTGGCCAGGGACAGGTCGCTGTGGCAGACGCCGGTGGCGGCGATCCGCACGCGCACCTGACCCGGTCCCGGCTCCGGCAGGTCGAGCTCGGCCAGGCGCAGGCTCTCGCCGGGGGCGGACAGGACGGCAGCGCGGACCACGGGGCTCCTCGGGGCGGGCGGACGGTGGTGGGAGCCTACGAGGCGCGGCTCGGGGGTACCCGAACCGCAGTGCCCTGCAGAATCCAGGAGGACCCGTGACCCAGCCCGACACCCACGACGCCCGCGAGGGCAGCGGCGACCCGGCGACCGACCCGGCCGCGATCGGCGAGAGGAGCTTCGAGGAGCCCGACGGCGACGGCGGCGCCGTGGTCGAGGGGACCGAGCAGTAGCCGCACCTAGCGTGTGAGGCGTGACGCGGCGCGGGTGGGTGCTTTTCACGGCGATGTGCGTGCTGTGGGGGATGCCCTACCTGCTCATCAAGATCGCCGTCGAGGAGCTCAGCCCGCCGCAGCTGGTCCTGCTGCGGACCGGCATGGCTGCCGTGCTGCTGCTGCCCTGGGCCGCGGTCCGCGGGCAGCTGGTGCCGGTGCTGCGCCACTGGAAGCCGCTGGTCGTCTTCACCCTGCTCGAACTCGCCGTCCCGTGGCTGCTGCTGGCCAGCGCGGAGCGCGACCTCAGCAGCTCCCTGACCGGGCTGCTCGTCGCGGCGGTGCCGCTGGTGGCGGCGTTCGCCGCGCGGCTCGGTGACCACGCCGACCGGCTCGACCGGCGGCGCCTGCTCGGCCTGGGGGTCGGCTTCGCGGGTGTCGCCGCCCTGGTCGGGATCGACGTGCGCGGCGGCGACTTGGTCTCCGTGGGGCAGGTCGCGATCACCGTCGTCTGCTACGCGGTGGCGCCGCTGGTCGTGAGCCGGTGGCTGTCCGAGGTCCCCGCGACCGGTGTCACCGCGGCAGCGCTCGGCCTCACCGCGCTGGTCTACACGCCGTTCGGGCTGCCCGGGCTCGAGGTGCCGAGCCAGCGGGTCGTGCTGGCCGTCGTCGTCCTCTCGCTCGCCTGCACCGTCGCCGCTCTGCTGGCCTTCTTCGCGCTCATCGCCGAAGTCGGCCCGCAGCGCGCGCTCGTCATCACCTACGTCAACCCGGCCGTGGCGCTGCTGCTCGGGATCGTGCTGCTCAGCGAGCCGCTCACTCCCGGCGCAGTGGTGGGCTTCCCGCTGGTGCTGCTCGGCTGCGTCCTGGCCACCCGGCCGACGGCCGCGTCGACGGTCGACGAGGAGGTGCTGGGCGAGCCGGTGGCCCGTCCCTAGAGAGGGCTACCTTCCGCCATGGGCAAGCTCGTGTACTCCATGATCGTGTCGCTCGACGGCTACGTGAACGACGCGCAGGGGCAGTTCGGCTGGGGCGCTCCCGACGAGGAGCTGCACGTGTTCATCGGCGAGCAGTCGCGCTCCCTCGGCACCTACCTCTACGGCCGCCGGATCTACGAGACGATGCTGTTCTGGGAGACGGCGCACACGCTTCCGGACGCGCCGCCCTTCGTGGTCGAGTACGCCCAGGTCTGGCAGGCCGCCGAGAAGGTCGTGCACTCCACGACGCTCCAGGGCGTCGCCAGCGCCCGTAGCCGGTTGGTGCGGTCGTTCGACCCGGAGGCGGTGGGCGAGCTCAAGGCGGCCTCGCCGCTGGACGTCAGCGTCCACGGGCCGCACCTGGCTGCGCACGCGCTCCGTGCCGGGCTCGTCGACGAGATCCAGTTGTACGTCGCCCCCGTCCTCGTGGGCGGCGGCACGCGCTTCTTTCCGGACGACGTGCAGCTGGACCTCGAGCTGCTCGACCAGCGCCGCTTCGGCGGCGGCGTGCTCTACCTGCGCTACGGCGTGCAGGGCGGCTGAGGTCAGACGTTCAGCAGCAGGTAGCGCCCCAGCGCCACCAGGGCAGCGGCGCCGCCGAGGGAGGCCAGCGGCCAGACGGTCAGCGCGCACGCGATCGCCAGCACGGCGCAGCCGGTGACGAGCACCAGCGGGTAGACCCACCGGTGCGACTCCAGCCAGATCGCGGTCCGGCCGCCGAGCACGAGCACCGAGGACAGCGCGTAGCAGCCGAGGCCGGCGAGCCCGAGCGCCACGACGAAGGACAGCAGGACCAGGCCGCGTTCGCTCACCAACTGGAGGCTAGCCCGGGACGCGCCATGCTTCCGGTGTGACCGACACCCTCCGCGTGACCGTCTGGTGCCGGGGTCGACTGCGGCGGCCTCGGCTGGGTGATCGGCCCCGACGGGGACGTCCTGGCCACGACCTCCGCCGACGAGCAGTTCGTGACGGTCGAGGTGGATCTGGAGCTGGCGCGGGAGGCGAAGAGCACCTACCCGCGCTACGTGCGCGAGTGAGGGCCGACCGGGTCCTGGCGTCCGCAGCGGCGGTGGCAGCATGATCCGGCCTCAGGCGGCTGCGGGTCGGCCGCCGGACCAGGAGGCGCACGCGCATGGCCACGAGCAGCCCCACTCCGCACCCGGCGGACACGCACGACCTGATCCGCGTCCACGGCGCACGTGTCAACAACCTCAAGGACGTCAGCGTCGAGCTGCCCAAGCGGCGGCTGACGGTCTTCACGGGCGTGTCCGGCTCCGGCAAGAGCTCGCTGGTGTTCGGCACCATCGCGGCCGAGTCGCAGCGGATGATCAACGAGACCTACAGCGCGTTCCTGCAGGGGTTCATGCCGTCACTGGCCCGGCCCGAGGTGGACCTCCTGGACGGGCTGACGACCGCGATCATCGTCGACCAGGAGCGCATGGGGACCGACCCGCGATCCACCGTCGGCACGGCCACCGACGCGAACGCGATGCTGCGCATCCTGTTCAGCCGGCTGGGCGAGCCCTACATCGGGCCGCCGCAGGCGTACTCCTTCAACGTCGCCTCGATCAGCGGCGCGGGCGCGGTGACGCTGGAGAAGGGCGGCCGCACGACCAAGGAGCGGCGCAGCTTCAGCATCCTCGGCGGCATGTGCCCGCGCTGCGAGGGGCGCGGCGCGATCAACGACATCGACCTGACCCAGCTGTACGACGACAGCAAGTCGTTGGCCGAGGGCGCCCTGACGATCCCCGGCTACACGATGGAGGGCTGGTACGGCCGGATCTTCAGCGGCAGCGGCTACTTCGACATGGACAAGCCGATCCGGAGGTTCACCAAGCGCGAGCTGGACGACCTGCTGCACCGGGAGCCGACCAAGATCAAGGTGGACGGCATCAACCTCACCTACGAGGGCCTGATCCCCAAGCTCCAGAAGTCGATGCTGGCCAAGGACGTCGACGCGCTGCAGCCGCACGTCAGGGCCTTCGTCGAGCGGGCGGTCGCCTTCACGACCTGCCCTGAGTGCGACGGCACCCGTCTCAGCAAGGAGGCGCGCTCCTCGAAGATCGGCGGGCGCAGCATCGCGGACGCCTGCGCCCTGCAGATCAGCGACCTCGCCGAGTGGGTCCGCGGGATCGACGCGCCCTCGGTCGCGCCGTTGCTGGCCTCGCTCCTGCACACGCTCGGTTCGTTCGTCGGGATCGGGCTGGGCTACCTGAGCCTGGAGCGCCCGTCCGGGACGCTGTCCGGCGGTGAGGCCCAGCGCACCAAGATGATCCGCCACCTCGGGTCGTCCCTCACCGACGTCACCTACGTGTTCGATGAGCCGACCGTCGGGCTGCACCCGCACGACGTGCAGCGGATGAACGAGCTGCTCCTGCAGCTGCGCGACAAGGGCAACACGGTGCTCGTGGTCGAGCACAAGCCGGAGGCGATCGCGATCGCCGACCACGTGGTGGACCTCGGCCCCGGAGCCGGCGCCGGTGGCGGGACCGTCTGCTACCAAGGCACTCTCGACGGGCTGCGCGCCAGCGGCACCCTCACCGGCCGGCACCTGGACGACCGCGCTTCGCTCAAGGCGGAGGTCCGCACCAGGACCGGCGTGCTGGAGGTGCGGGGCGCCCACCGGCACAACCTGCAGGACGTCGACGTGGACATCCCGCTCGGCGTGCTGGTCGTCCTGACCGGCGTCGCCGGGTCGGGCAAGAGCTCCCTGATCCGCGGCTCCGTCGAAGGTCGCGACGGCGTCGTGTCCGTCGACCAGGGCGCGATCCGCGGCTCGCGGCGGAGCAACCCGGCGACCTACACCGGCCTGCTCGAGCCCATCCGCAAGGCCTTCGCCAAGGCCATCGGCGTGAAGCCGGCGCTGTTCAGCGCCAACTCCGAGGGCGCGTGCCCGAGCTGCAACGGCGCCGGGGTCATCTACACCGACCTGGCGATGATGGCCGGCGTCGCGGCGCTGTGCGAGGTCTGCGAGGGCAGGCGGTTCGACGCCGCCGTGCTCGAGTACCGCTTGGGCGGCAAGGACATCAGCGAGGTGCTGGCCATGTCGGCCGAGGAGGCCGAGGCGTTCTTCCGCGAGGGCGAGGCGAAGGTGCCGCCGGCGCACAAGGTCCTGGAGCGGCTCGTGCAGGTCGGCCTCGGCTACCTCACGATCGGACAGCCGCTGACGACGCTGTCCGGCGGTGAGCGGCAGCGCCTCAAGCTGGCCACCCGGATGGGCGAGGACGGCGGGGTCTACGTCCTTGACGAGCCCACCACCGGGCTGCACCTGGCCGACGTGGACCAGCTGCTGGCCCTGCTCGACCGGCTCGTCGAGGCGGGGACGTCGGTGCTCGTCATCGAGCACCACCAGGCGGTCATGGCGCACGCCGACTGGATCATCGACCTCGGTCCGGGTGCCGGGCACGACGGCGGCCGCGTCGTCTTCGAAGGCACGCCGGCGGACCTCGTGGCGAGCCGGGCGACGCTGACCGGCGAGCACCTGGCCGCCTACGTCGGTGCCTGAGCGCCGGGAGCGTCGTACGGTGCGCCCATGAAGGTGCCGATGACGACCGCCGACTTCCTCGACCGGGCCGAGCAGGTCTACCCGCTACGCAGCGGCGTGGTGGACGAGCCCGGGCACTTCCAGGACGGCGGCCTCGACACCGTGACGTACGGCGGCCTGGCCGAGCGGGCGCGGGCGATCGCCGCCGGGCTCGACGAGCTGGGGGTCGGCCGGGGCGAACGGGTCGCGGTCGTCAGCCACAACAGCGCGCGGCTGCTGGAGCTGTTCTTCGGCGTCACCGCCTGGGGCCGCGTGCTCGTGCCGGTGAACTTCCGGCTCAGCCGCGACGAGGTGGCCTACATCGTGGAGCACTCCGGCGCGTCGGTGCTGCTGGTCGACCCCGAGGTGGACGCGGCGCTCGCGGACGTGACGGCGGGCCACCGCTTCGTGCTGGGTGCCGAGTCCGACGGCGCGCTGCTGCGCCCGGACGCCGAGCCGGTTCCGTGGGAGCAGCCGGACGAGGACGCCACGGCGACCATCAACTACACCTCGGGCACCACTGCGCGACCCAAGGGCGTGCAGATCACGCACCGCAACATCTGGGTCAACGGCGTGACGTTCGCCCTGCACGCAGGGGTCACCGACCGCGACGTCTACCTGCACACGCTGCCGATGTTCCACGCCAACGGCTGGGGCATGCCGTTCGCCCTCACCGGGCTCGGCGTGCCGCAGGTCGTCATCCGCAAGATCGACGGCGCCGACATCCTGCGCCGCGTGGAGCGCTACGGCGTCACCCTCATGTGCGCCGCCCCGGCCGTCGTGTCGTCGGTGCTGGAGGCGGCAGCCAGCTGGGACGGCCCAGTGCCCGGCCGCGACCGCACCCGCATCGTGGTCGCCGGCGCGCCGCCGCCCAGCCGCACCATCCAGCGGGTGGAGGAGGAGCTGGGCTGGGAGTTCGTGCAGATCTACGGCCTCACCGAGACCTCGCCGCTGCTGACGGTCAACCGGCGCCGGGCGGAGGAGGACGCCCTGCCGCCGGAGGAGCGGGCCAAGCGGCTCGGCCGCGCGGGGATGCCCGGCATCGGCACGCGCATCCGGATCAGCGACACCGGCGAGGTGCTCGCAAGGGGCAACACCGTGCTCGAGGGCTACTGGGAGCAGCCGGACGCCACGGCCGACGCGCTGGAGGGCGGCTGGTTCCACACCGGCGACGGCGGCGTCCTTGACGACGAGGGCTACCTGTCGATCAGCGACCGCCGCAAGGACGTCATCATCACCGGCGGCGAGAACGTGTCCTCGATCGAGGTCGAGGACTGCCTGTTCAGCCACCCCGCCGTCGCCGAGGTGGCCGTCATCGGCGTCCCGTCGGAGAAGTGGGGCGAGACCATCAAGGCGCTCGTCGTGCTCGCGCCGGCGCAGCAGGCGGACGAGGCCGAGCTGATCGCGCACTGCAAGAAGAGGCTGGCCGGCTACAAGGCGCCCACCAGCGTCGAGCTCCGCGAGGCCATCCCGCGCACCGCCACCGGCAAGGTGCAGAAGTTCAAGCTGCGCGAGCAGTACTGGGCCGGTCAGGAGCGGCAGGTCAACTAGTGCGCAGAACGGGGTAGGGGCCCTGCATGACCGAGCCCTTCAGCCAGCAGTCCGACGACACCCGCGCCAGCGGGCCGACGCAGTCCAACGCCGTGGGTGAGCACGGCGTCCTCGGCGGCGACGCGACCGACCGCATGGACTCGGCCGGTCCCGGCTCCGGCGGCCTCGCGGGCGGCGGCGCCGACGGAGAGACCGGCGCGCGCGAGCAGCTGCGCAAGGACCTGGGCGAGCGGGACGCCTCCCTCGGCACGGAGGAGGGCGGGGAGCTCGAGCAGGGCGCGGCTGTCGGCGAGACCGACGACCCGCAGGGCGGCTCGATCCAGCAGCACGGGTCGCGACCCTGAGCCGCCGCTGAGACGCTGACGGCGTGAGTACACGCCGCTGGCTGTTCGCCGACCAGCTCGGCCCGCAGTTCCTGGACGCTTCCGGAAGTCGGCGATGGTGGCGTCGAGGGTGCGGCTCTGCACGTCGTTGAGCGCCATGTCGCGCCGCTCGCCTGCCGGGCCGGCGCACGCGCGACGACGGGGGAGACCTTCGCGCGCTTGACGTGCCGGTCGGCGGGTGCCGTCTCGGGCGCGGGAGCGGCCGAGGACGTGACGGCGAGCCCGGGCAGCAGGAGCAGGGCAGCGACGAGCGCGCTGCGCAGGCGCATGCCTGCTGGTTCGACGTCCTGCGCCAGTCCCTGCCTCTAGCGTGCTGACCATGGAGCTCTCCGAGGTGCTGCGCCGCCGTCGCATGATCCGTCACTACAGCGACGAGGCGCTGTCGCCCGAGCTGGTGGAACGGGTCATCGACAGCGCGCTGCGGGCGCCGTCTGCGGGCTTCTCGCAGGGCTGGGCCTTCCTGGTGCTGACCGAGCCGGAGGACCGCGCCCGCTTCTGGCCCTTCGTCCCGACCCGCGCCACCCAGACGCCCACGATGATGGACGCGCCGCTGGTGGTCGTGCCGCTCGCGCACGAGGCGGCCTACGTCGAGCGCTACGCGAAGCCGGACAAGGCGGCGGCCAACGTCAAGGAGTGGCCGGTCCCGTACTGGTACGTCGACACCGGCATGGCGGCGCTCTGCATCCTGCTCACGGCCGTGGACGAGGGGCTGGGCGCCTGCTTCTTCGGCATCCAGGCCGAGCAGCGTGCCGGCTTCAAGAGCGAGTTCGGCATCCCGGAGGCGTACGAGCCGGTCGGCGGCATCACCGTGGGGCACCGGCACCCGGACCTCGAGCCGCAGGACAGCGTCACCGTCGCGGAGCGGCGCCGGCGCAAGGAGGAGGTCGTGCACCGCGGCCAGTGGCGGGACTAGCCCCGAGCGAGCTCCTGCAGCGCGAGCACCGTCCGCCAGTTCCGCGCCGTGGCCACGCCCTGGAACTGTCTGCGGCTGAGCACCTTGGACGCCTGGGAGTTCTGCATGCCGGCTGCGTACCGGACGTAGAGCACCCGGTCGCCGACCTGCACCCGGTCGGGCAGCAGCTCCTCGTGGTCGACGGCAGTCGGGTCGACCTGGTCGCGCAGGAAGACGACGTGCAGCAGCTTCGGGTCGGGGTCCAGCTCGTTGGCGGCCACGACCGCGTCCAGCTCCGCGGCGGTGCGGGTGAGGACGTCGAGGGACAGCGCCAGCTCGTCCCGCAGCGCCTGGGCGACGCGCCCGGCGAGGTCGTCGCGTTCGTCGGTCACCACGGCGTTGCCGCTCTGCAGGTAGGTCGCCACGTGGGTGCAGCCGATGCCCTCGAGCACCGCCTTGAAGGCGGGCATCGCGATCCGGTTGTGGGCGCCGAGGTTGACGGCCCGCAGGAGCACCGCGACCCGGGTCATGCGACTAGCCGGCCGGGACGGACAGCGTCGGCAGGTTCGGCGACTGGCACGTCAGCGCCTGCGCGTCCCCGCCCGCCAGGGCTGTCACGCGGGCCGCGGCCTGGTCCAGCCGCGCCTCGGGCAGCCGGCCGCTCGTGACGGCCGCGACCAGTGCGTCGCGCATCCGCTGAGCCTGGTTGCCGTCGGTCGCGAGCACCGCGTCGGCACCGGCCTCGATCGCGCGCACCGCCGCCTCCGGGAAGTCCCAGCGCAGGTTCACCGCCCCCATGCCGAGGCTGTCGGTCATCGCGACGCCCTCGAAGCCCATCTCGCGCAGCAGCGCGTACGCCTTGGGGGACAGCGTCGCCGGCAGGTCCGGGTCCATCGCGCTGTAGCCGAGGTGGTTGAGCATGACGACCGGCGCGCCGGCGTCGATGGCCTTCTGGAACGGCAGCAGGTCCGTCGTCCGCAGCTCCTCCACGGTCGCGTCGACGACAGCGGCCTCGGCGTGCGTGTCGGTCGTGGAGCGGCCCTGGCCGGGGAAGTGCTTGACCGTCGGGGTGACGCCGGCGTCCAGCAGGCCGGCCGAGAAGGCCAGGCCGTACGAGGCGGCTACCTGGGGGTCGGCGCTGAAGGAGCGGTCGCCCACGATCCCGCTGTACGGCCCGTCGTCCAGGTCGAGCAGCGGCGCGAGGTCGAGGTCGATGCCGACCTCCTTCAAGCGGGTGCCCACGCCCTGCGCGAACTCGCGCACCTGCGCGGGCGTGCTCTGCCGGGCCAGACGGCGCGGGGAGGGTCCGGCTCCCACGATCTCGCGGGTGACGGCGACGCGGCCGGACTCCTCGTCCGTGGACACCAGCAGCGGGCGACCGGCACGGGCGCGCAGCCCGTCCACGAGCGCCTTCACCTGCTCGGCGCTCTCCACGTTCGGCTCGGACAGGAACAGCCCGCCGACGCCCATGTCGACCAGCGACTGCCCGAGCGGCTCCTGGGCCGTGGTCACGCCGGGGATGCCGACGACCAGCACGGCCGCGGCGCGCTTCTCGAGAGCCGCCGGTGTGCAGGTCGGCGAGGGCGAGGGGGCCGGTCCGGCTGCGTCCACGGAGCCCCCTGAGCCGGCGGCGCCGCAGGCGGTGAGCACGGTCGTGGACAGCAGCGCCGGCAGGAGCAGGGCGGCGCGCGAGGCGGAGCGGAGCACGGCTCGAGCCTACGTGCGGGCGCGCCTGCCGCCGGTCAGGCGGACGCGCCCGGTTAGCGTCGGCGGACCCGACCGCTCGTCAGGAGACGCCCGTGCCGCTCGACCCCGCCCTCGCCTCGGTCCTCCAGCTCATGGAGAGCAGCGGCGCCCCGCCGATGTCGAACGGCACCCCGGAGCAGGCGCGGGCCGGCTTCCGCTTCATGACGGTGGACCTGCGCGACCCGGCGCACCTCGCGCAGGTCCGGAGCATCGAGCAGCGCACCGTGCCTGGCGCCGACGGGGAGGTGCCGGCCCGCGTCTACCGGCCGGAGACGCCCGGGCCGCACCCGACGATCGTCTTCTTCCACGGCGGCGGCTTCGTCATCGGCGACCTGGACACCCACGACGACCACGCGCGGCTGCTCTGCCGCGACGTCGACGCCGTCGTGCTCAGCGTCGAGTACCGGCTGGCCCCGGAGACGCCGTTCCCCGGTGGCTACGAGGACTGCCTGGCCGCGGCGCTGTGGGCCGTGGAGCACGCGGACGAGCTCGGCGGCGCCGCCTCCCGCATCGCCGTGGCCGGCGACAGCGCCGGAGGCAACCTCTCCGCCGCGGTCACCCTCGGCGCCCGCGAGCGGGGCGTGCAGCTCGCCGCACAGCTGCTGCTGTACCCGGCCGTCGACTTCGTGGACAGCGAGGAGCACCGCTCCCGCGTCGACAACGCCGAGGGGTACTTCCTCACGTCGGCCGACATGGCCTGGTTCGGCGACCACTACATGCCCGACCCCGCCCGGCGCAGCGACCCGTACGGCTCGGTCCTGCGCGCGCCGGACCTGACCGGCCTGCCGCCGGCGGTCGTCGCCACGGCGGAGTACGACCCGCTGCGCGACGAGGGCGAGGCCTACGCCGCCGCGCTCGAGAAGGCCGGTGTCCCGGTCGTCGCGCGCCGCTTCGACGGGCTCATCCACGGCTTCTTCGGTCTGGGTCACGTCTCGCCGGCCTGCGCCGAGGCGAACCGCGTCCTGTGCGCCGACCTCAAGCAGCTGCTGGCCAAGCCCTAGCGGGGCGCCATCCGGATCCCGCCGTCGAGCCGGATGACCTCGCCGTTCAGCATCTGGTTCTCGCAGATGTGCCCACGAGCGCGGCGTACTCCGACGGGTGGCCCAGCCGCGACGGCATCGGCACCTGCGCGGCCAGCGACTGGCGGGCCGGCTCCGGCAGGCTCTGCAGCATGGGGGTCTCGAACAGCCCCGGAGCGATGGTCATGACGCGGATGAGCTTGTCGGCGAGGTCGCGGGCGAGCGGCAGCGTCATCCCGGCGACGCCGCCCTTGCTGGCGCTGTAGGCGGCCTGGCCGATCTGGCCGTCGAACGCCGCGGCGCTCGCGGTGTTGACGATGACGCCGCGCTCGCCGTCCACTGCGTCGGTCGCCGCCATGGTCGCGGCGGCCAGGCGCAGCACGTTGAACGTGCCGACCAGGTTCACGGCGACCACGTGCGCGAAGGCCTCCAGCGGCAGCGGCCCCGCCTTGCCGAGCACGCGTCCGGGGGTGCCGACGCCGGCGCAGTTCACGGCGACGCGCAGCGGCCCGAGGCTCCCCGCCCGGTCCACCGCCGCCTGCACGGACCGCTCGTCCGTGACGTCGGTCGGCACGAAGACCGCGTCGCCGCCGATGCCCTTCGCGGCCTCCTCGCCAGGGCTGCTCGGCAGGTCCAGCAGCACCACCGCCGCGCCGGCCGAGGCGAGCTCGGTGGCGGTCGCGAGGCCGAGGCCGCTGGCGCCTCCGGTGACGAGCGCGACGGCGCCGGCGAGCTGCACGGGGACCTCCTGGGGACGGGTGGCGGACGCTACAGCCGGGCCGCGCGCGCGCGGGTGGTGAGCTCCGCGAGCAGGGCTGCTGCCTCGCCGGCAGAGCGGTGCGGCGCGACCGCTCCCGGCAGCCGCCGACCGGCGGTGTCGACGTGCAGGCTGGCGAGCCCGAGGCGGCGCTCGTACGGCCCCTGCGTGACGCGCAGGCTCTGCACCTTGCCGAGCGGCGCGACGTCGGTGGTCGTGGTGAGGACGCCGGAGGTCGCCACGACGTGCCGCGCGTCCACCCCGACCCGCAGCCTGCGGTGCTGCAGCGGCGCCCTCCACCGGGCGGCGGGCGGCGCGGCGGCGACCGCCTCGGGCAGCGGTCCGCC
>JAOPWK010000138.1 GCA_025965735.1 Frankiales bacterium | reverse complement strand
TCTGCGCGCTTGGGCCGGTCGCCGGGCAGTGGCTGCGTCAGGCCGCGGCCTCGGGCGACACCCGGCTCGGCCCGGAGCTGGCAGAGCTCGCCGCGCTGCAAGCCGCGCCCGGCCGCCAGGCGCAGTTGGCCGCGCTGGAGCGGGCGGTCACCTACGGCCGGTGGAACGCCAGCGGTGTCCGGTCGATCCTGACCGCCGGCGCAGGCGTCGCTCAGCTCACCGAGCCCGGTGACGCGCTCGTGATTGAGCTGCCCGTCACCGCCTCCCGGCCGCTGGCGGCCTGCCGGCTCGACGACCTCACCTCCGACAGCACTGCCAACAGCAAGGGCGGTGCGTGATGGCCGCCGCCGCACCCGCGCCGCTGACCGCCGATCTGGAGCACGGGCTGCGCCGGCTCAAGCTCGCCTCGATGCGCCGCGTCGCACCCGAGATGCTCCTGACGGCCAAACCCAACGCTGGACCCCCGAAGAGCTGCTGCGGGCGCTGGTCGAGGTCGAGATCACCGCCGCCCGCGACGCCAGCAACACCCGGCTGCGCGGCAAGCAGGCCAGCTTCCCGACCGTCAAGACGATCGAGGGCTTTGACCTGGCCGCCAGCAGCATCGGGCCGCAGACCTGGGCCTACCTCACCTCGCTGGAGTGGATCGGGGCCAAGGAGAACATCACCTTCATGGGCCCCGCCGGCACCGGCAAGAGCCACGCCCTGATCGCCCTCGGCCACGTTGCCGTCGAACGCGGCCCGCGGGTCCGTTACTTCACCGCCGCCGAACTGGTCGAGAACCTCTACCGCGGCCTGGCCGACAACAGCGTCGGCAAGCTCATCGAGACCGTCCTGCGCAACGATCTGATCATCTGCGACGAGGTCGGGTTCGCGCCTCTGAACAGCACTGGCAGCCAGCTGCTGTTCCGGTTCGTCGCCGCCGCCTACGAACGCCGCAGCCTCGCGATCGCCAGCCACTGGCCCTTCGAGGAGTGGGGCCGCTTCCTGCCCTAACACAGCAGCGCGGTCAGCCTGCTCGACCGGCTCCTGCACCACAACAACGTCGTCGCCACCGACGGCGAGAGCTACCGCATGCGCGAAGCCCGCAGCCGGACAGGAGGCCGCCCCTCGATGCGCTAACCCATCACGCGAGGTGGGGACGTTCGCTGGCCACCAGCGGGGACCGCGAGTTGGCCATTGACCGGCACCGGCCAGTTCTGCACCAACTCCGCCAGCAGTGCCGACAGGGCTCGGCGAGACGTGCGTCCCGCGGGCCAAGGTCCACCCCAGCACCCGGGGATGTCGCGAACCTCGTCGCCGGTCACGCAACGCTCCTCGCGCGGTAGGGGCAGTCGCTCAAGCGCTCGCCAGTTGCATGGGCCAAGGTCGCGCGCACGCACCACTCGTCGGTCGGTGTTGCAAGGAACACTCAGGCAGGTCGAGGCAGAAGCAGGACGCGCAGGGCGCTCCTCCGCACGAGCTTGTTCAACGCGCTTGCTCCTCGTTCTTCGGCGATGTCGTCGGCAGGTCCAGTCCCAAGTCGCTGAGGACCTGCTGCGCGACCGCGAACGCGCTGTTGGCGGCGGGCACGCCGGCGTACACAGCCGTGTGCAGGAGAACCTCGCTGATCTCCTTCGGGGTGAGGCCGTTGCGCACCGCAGCCCGGACGTGCAGCGCCAGCTCATCCTGGTGTCGCAGAGCTGTCAGAAGCGCCAGCGTGAGCATGCTGCGCGTGGGCCGGTCCAGGGCGGGCCGTGACCACACCTCACCCCAGGCGTACCGGGTGATGAACTCCTGGAAGTCCGTGGTGAAAGGCGAGGTGCTGGCCAGCGCCCGGCTGACATGCCCGTCGCCCAGCACGGCTCGTCGGACAGCCATCCCGGCAGCTCGCTCGGGCCCGTAGTCGGGCGCTGACAGGTGCGTGAGGATCACGGCATTCACTGCGGACGCCTGCTCCTGGCTGACCATGTGCGCCGCGTCCGGCAGGACGAGCAGCTGGCCCACCTGAACCTGGTCGGCGATGACCTTCAGGTGCGACGGCGGTGTCGCGGGATCCTCCGCTCCGGCTATCGCCAGCACAGGTGCCAACACGCGCGGAAGGTCCGCCCGTAGGTCCATCGCCGCGATCGCGTCGCAACAACCGGCATAGCCCTCGGCGGTCGTCGCGCCGATCATCGCGCGCATGCCGTCGACTACCTCCGGCCGCGCGTTGCGGAAGGCAGCAGTGAACCATCGGCTGATCACGGCATCAGCGACCGCGGTCACCCCCTCGGCCCGGACCGTGGCTGCGCGGTCGATCCACTGCCGACGAGGGCTCAGCAAGGCCGACGTGCACATCACGACGACGCGTCCGACACGGTCCGGCTCGCGCGCTGCCAACCGCAGGGCCGTCATCCCGCCGAGCGAAAGCCCCACGAGGTGCGCGCGCTGCACGCCCACCCCGTCGAGCACGGCCACAGCATCGTCGACCAGGTCGTCGATGCTGTAGGGCCCGGCTGGGGCTTGGGATGCGCCATGGCCGCGGGTGTCGTACCGGATGACCCTGAAGTGTCGCGAAAGTGCGGGCACCTGCGGGTCCCACATCTCCAGGGTGCTGCCCAGCGAGCCGAGGAGCAGAATGGGCGTGGCACTGTCCTGACCCTCGACGACAACGTTCACGTCCACGGCAGTCACCGGGCACTCGTCGCAGCGGAGGGAAGACTTCTCAGTGCGTCGTCCACGAGGGATCCTGCCTCGCCGACGTCCAGGGTCATCTCGAGCAGCTGGTCGAGCCGCTCCGGGGTCAGGACCTGGCTGAGGTCGGGGAGCCGGAGCAGAACGGCTCGCAGCGATGTTCCCGTCGCCCTCGCCGTTCGGATCGCCTCGGCCACCAGGTCGTGCGCGCCGGCCCGGCCGAGCAAGGGCGTGATCGCCTCGGCCACGGGCGCGGCAGCGGCCTCGCTGGCGCGGTCGTCGAGGTTCGCGCGCATGCGATCGACGTCGACCTCCAGGGCCTCCAAGCTCTCCCGGAGCCAGGCCGCTGCCGTCCCCGTGCTCGCCAGAAGGTCGGAGAGCGGCACCCACTCGGCGTGCCAGGCTCCGGCGGCACGCTCGTGCTCCTGCTCCATGCACGACAGCAGCGTGGCTACGAGACCTGGGGCACGACGGGCGGCAGCGCGCGCCTGGACCGCGGCCACCGGGTTGCGCTTGTGTGGCATCGCTGACGAACCGCCGGCGCCGGCGTGGCCCTCTCGGACCTCGCCAACCTCGGTCTGCGCGAGCAGCACGACGTCGAGCGCCGTCTTCGACACCGCTCCGGCCGTCGTTCCCAGAGCACCGGCCAGGTCAGCGACCGGGAGGCGTGCCGTGTGCCAAGGCAACGGTGAGGAGGCGAGTCCGAGGTCGGCAGCCATCATAGAGGACACCTCTCGGCCCCGCCCTGCGTATGAGGCAAGGGTGCCGGCGGCGCCCCCGAGCTGGACGGGCAGCTGGATTGCGGCCAGCCGGTCGGCGCACCCCTGCAGCGCGGTGGCCCAGCCGACGGCCTTGAGTCCGAACGTCGTAGGGACAGCGTGCTGCATGAGCGTGCGGCCGCTCACGACAGTGTCACGGTGACGCGCCGCAAGTTCCGCCGCGGCGGCCACGCAAGCCCGCAAGACTTCAGACAGCGCGGCCCGCGCTCGAGCGGCGACGAGCATCATCGCCGTGTCGAGCACGTCCTGGCTCGTCGCCCCGTGGTGGACATGCGCACCGCCCGCGCCGGCGCGCTCCTCGATCGCCCGCACGAGCGGGATGACCGGGTTGCCGCCGAGCGCGGCCGAGTGGCCGAGCTCGCTCTGGTCGTAGGCGGAGGCGTCTGCGCAGGCGTCGACCACACCCTGCGCGGCGTCATGCGGCACGAGCCCCACAGACGCGGTCGCGCGGGCCAGGGCGGCCTCGGTGTCCAGCAGCGCCCGCAGCCACGCTGCGCCATCCACCTCGGCGGCGACCGGTCCGTGGCACAGCAGCGCGGAGAACAGGCCATCAGACGGAGAAGAAGACGGTCTCATCGCTCCCCTGCAGGACGAGGTTGAGCCGGTACCCGTCCCGGGACGGCCGCGCCAGCAGCGTGGCTCGCGCGGCATCGTCGGGCAAGGAGTTCAGAAGCGGGTCGGCGGCATTCGCCTCCTGCTCGTCCGCGAAGTAGAGGCGGCTGATGACCCGGTCGAGCAGCCCCCGCGCGAAGATCGAAACCGCCACGTGAGGCGCCTGCGGTCGCCCCTCTGCGTCCGGCACACCCGCCGGCTTGAGCGTGAGCACGGCGTACTCACCCTCGAGGGTCTCAGAGCGTCCAAAGCCGCGGAAGTTCCCCGTCTCCTCCCGACTGGCGAAGCGCCCGTCCGGGCCGGCCTGCCATGTCTCGACAAGCGCGTCCGTGACCGGATCGCCTGCCGAGTCGAGCACGCGACCGCGCAGCCAGACGGCGCCGGCTGTTCCCGGCGGGACCACGTACGGGCCATCGTTCCAGCGCAGCCCGATGGACAGGAAGGGTCCCGCGGTCTGTGAGGGGGTCGGTAGCAGCGTCATCCGCCGTCGTGCTCGCCCTCGTCCTCGAAAGGCGTAGCCGCCACGCCCCGTAGAACGATGTCGAATCGGTAGGCGAGCGCCCACTCAGGCTGTGTCGCTTGGTGGTCGTAGTGGCTGACCAACCGCTCGCGTGCCGCCGCCGGGACGGCCTGGTAGATGGGATCCAGCGCGAGCAGCGGGTCCTCCGGGAAGTACATCTGCGTGACCAGTCGCTGCACGAAAGCAACGCCGAATAGGGAGAAGTGGATGTGCGCCGGGCGCCAGGCGTTGTCGTGGTTGCGCCACGGGTACGCGCCTGGCCGCACGGTCAGGAAGGTGTACATCCCATCGTTGTCGGTCATCGTGCGACCCTGCCCAGAGAAATGTGGGTCCAGCGGCGCCGGCCAGCGGTCCTGCGTATGCCGATAGCGCCCGGCAGCATTCGCCTGCCAAAGCTCAACCAGGCTGTCCCGCACGGGGCGGCCGTCCTGGTCGAGGACTCGACCCGAGACGACGATGCGCTGCCCGATCGCCTCGCCGCCTGCCCAGCGCGTCAGGTCGGCATCGTGCACACCAACGCGACCCTGGCCGAGCAGCGGACCGGTCAGCTCCGTCATCCCCGGCTGCACCGGCAAGGGGTCTCGCAGCGGTGCCCTCGTGCGTGTGGACAGGTAGTCCGGCGACAGCAGCGCCGGGTGCGTCTCACTCATGGCTACCCGGGGCGTTGACCGCCGCGGCGGTCGGCGCCCTTCTCCCCCTTCAATCCCCTGCGCGACCCCCACGCACTCAAGGACCGTGCGCGGTTTCCCGCTTGCGGAGCTCCCGTCCCTCGGCGGAGGTTCGTGAGCAGCTCGCAGCCATCACGAGCATGTCACAAGCGTGTCCGAGACAGGGACGCTTGTC
>JAOPWK010000080.1 GCA_025965735.1 Frankiales bacterium | reverse complement strand
CAGTCCCTCGGCCGCGAGCCGGTCCGCGGTCGGCGTCGAGATCTCCGAGCCGAAGCAGCTGAAGTCCGACCAGCCGAGGTCGACGTAGAGCCCGGAGCCGACGTTCGGTGCGCCCCGCGGGGCGCTCGTCGGTTCGGGCCACGAGGGCGCCGAGTCAGCGAATGTCCGGCCGATGGTGCCTGGAGCGAGCGCGTCAGAAGCCACACCCGGAAGGTAAGAACCTGCAGTCGGTCTGTCAATAACTATTGGCAGACAGACTGCCAGATGATAGTACTGAAGCCATGCACATCGTCTCCTGCTCACGCGTGGTCGCAGCAGCCCCGCACGACGTCTGGGACGTGCTGGCGGACTACCCGGCGATCAGCCGCTGGGCGAGCGCCGTGAGCCACAGCAGCGCCCTCACCTCCTCGGCCACCGGCGACGGCGCTGTGCGGCGGGTGCAGGTCGGGCGCGACGCGCTGCGCGAGCGCGTCATCGGCTGGGACCCCGACCGGCGGCTGAGCTACGTCATCAACGGCCTGCCGAAGCTCGTCCTGCGGGCGGTCACGACGTGGACCCTCGAGCCCGACGGATCAGGCACCCGCATCACCGTCACCAACGACGTCAGCACGCGGCCGCCGTTCCTGGCCCGCCCCGTGGGTCGGCGGCTCGGTCGCGCCACGGAGCGACTGCTCGCCGACCTGGGCCAGAGCATCCCCGCGAAGGAGAGCGCCCGGTGAGCCGCCCGGACATCGTCATCCTGATGACCGACGAGGAGCGGGCCGCTCCGCCGTACGAGACCGACGAGCTGCGCCGCTGGCGTCAGCAGACGCTGGGCGGCACCCGGTGGTTCCAGGAGAACGGCGTCACGTTCTCCCGGCACTACACCGGCTCGCTGGCCTGCGTGCCGGCCCGCCCGACGCTGTTCACCGGCCACTACCCCGACGTGCACGGCGTGACGCAGACCGACGGGCTCGGCAAGGTCGCGGGCGACACGCGGATGCGCTGGCTGCCACCGGGCGAGGTGCCCACCATGGGCAACTGGTTCCGCGCCGCCGGCTACGACACCCACTACGACGGCAAGTGGCACATCACCCACGCCGACCTCACCGACCCGCGCACCGGCAAGCGGCTCGAGACCAACACCGCCAAGGGCGAGGTGTTGCCCGACGCCGTGCATGCCTACCTCGAGGCAGACCCGCTGGGGCCGCACGGCTTCTCGGGTTGGGTCGGCCCCGAGCCGCACGGCGGCGACCTCGCGGACAGCGGCCTGCGCCGCGACCCGCTCATCGCCGACCGCGTCGTCGCCTGGTTGGAGGACCGCTACGCCCGCCGCAGCGCCGGCGACTCCGAGGCGATGCGCCCCTTCCTGCTGGTCGCGAGCTTCGTCAACCCGCACGACATCGTGCTCTTCCCTGCCTGGGTGCGCCGCTCGCCCGTGAAGCCGAGCCCGCTCGACCCGCCGAACGTCCCGGAAGCGCCCACGCAGTCGGAGGACCTGCGCGACAAGCCTGCCGCGCAGATCGCCTACCGCGAGGCGTATCCCTCCGCCTACGGCCCTGCCCCCGCCGTCGGCCGCATCTACAGGACCCAGTCGCAGCGCTACCGCGACCTGTACTACCGGCTGCACGCCGAGGTCGACGGTCCGCTCGACCGGGTCCGGCGTGCCGTCGTCGCGGGCTCCGACGAGGCGCTGCTCGTGCGCACCTCGGACCACGGCGACCTGCTCGGCGCGCACGGCGGCCTGCACCAGAAGTGGTTCAACCTGTACGACGAGGCGACCCGCGTGCCGCTCAGCATCGTGCGGACGGGCTCCGCGCCGACTCCGGCGGCCACCGTCAGCGACACCCCCACGTCGCACGTCGACCTGCTGCCGACGCTGCTCGCCGCCGCGGGGATCGACCAGTCGGTCGTCGCCGCGGAGCTGGCGCAGGGCTTCAGCGAGGTGCACCCGCTGCCGGGTCGCGACCTCACGCCGCTGCTGTCTGACCCGACCGCCGGTGAGCCCGAGCGCGCCGTCTACCTGATGACTCGCGACAACATGCTCGAGGGCGACAGCGGCGCCTCCGGCCTGGCCCGCAGGCTCGGCATCGTGCGCAAGCCCCCGGCGCCGCTGCGGATCCGGGTGGCGGCACACGTCGCCTCCAGCTTCGAGGGCGTCGTCGCGCGGGTGCCGGAGACCGCCGCACCCGGCGGCGCCGGCCATCTCTGGAAGCTGGTGCGCACCTTCGACGACCCGTCGACGTGGACCGAGCCCGGCGTCCGGCACCTCGCCGCGACCGGGATGTCCGGCCCGGAGTACCGCGACGTCCCGCTCCCCGACGAGTGGGAGCTCTACGACCTCGACGCAGACGGCTGCGAGGCCGTCAACCGCGCGCACGACCCCGCCGCGCAGGACGTCCGCGCGCACGTGACCCGGCGGCTCAAGGAGGAGCAGCACCGCTGCATCCCCGAGCGCCGCAACCCGTGGCCCTACGCCGCCCGCCGACCTGCTGGAGGTCCCATGTCCCGCCGCCCACCGCTGCCCGCCCGGCTGCTCCGCAAGCTGGTGCAGC